>JAUWJS010000032.1 GCA_030607575.1 Candidatus Heimdallarchaeota archaeon
AATCAATATCCACTGCATAAATTTCTCTAGCTCCAAATGCTATAGCTAATTGTAGAGCAGATATACCCAACCCACCTAATCCAAAAATAGCTATAGTTTCTCCAGATTTGAATCTAGTTTTTCGGAGCGCATGGAGTGATGTTGCTGATGAGCACATCATAACTGAAGCATGTTCGTATGAAATCGATTTGGGTAGTTTGAATACTCCTCTTGTAGGTACTGCAATATACTCTGCATATCCACCATCAATATCTTTTCCTATCATCTTTCCTTTAATACAGAATTGTTCTGTTCCTTGAACACAATATTTACACTTTCCACAGGTAATCATATAATTTAGACAAACTCGATCTCCTTTCTGAAACTCAAAGACATTTTCTCCTATTTCTTCTATTTCTCCAGCAACCTCGTGTCCCAAGGAAATAGATAGGTGACCAACTGAAGAAACACCATCTCGATAATGAACATCAGAATGACAGATTCCTGCAGCTTTAATTTTTATAAGTACTTCACCAGATTTAGGTTCTGGGGTAGGAACTTCTCGATTTTCTAAATCCTTATCTATCTCAATTAGCTGAACTGCTTTCATATCTCGACTTTACACTTATCTTATTTATATTGTTTTTTACAATCTGAGTTTCATCTCAGAAATTGTTATAGGTTTATTTGCTTCTTCTATTTTACAATATGTTTTTATAAGAAAATTAAGAACGTATTCTTTGGTTTAATGAAACTAAACCTGTGATAAAAATGAAAAAAAATCTAAAACTTTTATTAATTACATCTTTAGTATTATCATTAATATCTGTAAGTAAATAACGTATGGTTTGATATCTATAATAACAAAGGAAACTGGTGGAGTGATTGGGTGACTAGTCCCTATAACATTCCAGGTACCGCAAGTTCAGTAGATTCTTATCCATTAAATGATCCAGCTGTACCAGAATATAATTTGGCTTTGACGTTGAGTTTAGCCATAGCTTTATCTTTGTTGCTAGTAGTAACTGTTTCAATAAGACGTAAAAAATAATTTCTTCAATTCTCTTTTCTTTTTCATTAAACTGTAATCCACTAAATCACAGTAGTTAAAAAAAAAGCAAGAACTAGTTGAACTAGTTCCATTCTTTTTCTTTATAGCTTTAAAGAATTTGTAAGAAAAACATATAAGCAACATCTTGAGAATATCTGTTAATAATGTATGTGATTGAAAATGAAAAACAAGAAACAGAAAAGAGCTACTTTGACTTTTATTACTTTAGGGATAATTTTTAGTCTCGGATTTAATATCAATTCTAGTTTCAATATACAAGCTATTTCTAACATTGAAAGTGGAAATGTAGATGAATTAAACTATACAACTAGTGGTCCTATATTGATTACTCATGATGATAATTTTACAGACCTGGGTTTCTCAGGGACAGGTATAAATGGTGATCCTTACAAAATTGAGGAACTTAGTATAGAAACCTCCAATTCTTATGGAATTCAAATAACAGGTGTTACAGCTTATTTCACAATTGAAGACTGTTACATTGATGCAATTCAATATTGTATCTATATTATTGGTCCAGTTGCAGGTCAAGTACAAATAGAAAACAATACTCTTACAAATACCAACCACGGTTTGTATATAGAAAATCTAGACGATCTTGAAGTGAAGAATAATACGTTTGAAAACTGTGGGCAGTATTCAACTAGGATATATTTTAGCGATGGAATGAAAATAATAAATAATACATTCATCGGAAGTGAGCAAGCGTATTTAGCTAATGCTCAATCTGCTACAATTGCCAACAATACATGTATAGATACAGGTTTAAACATTTACACAAATGCTGCATGGTATTTGGATCATGAAGTTACAAACAATTATGTGAATGGAAAGCCACTCTTATATCTTGCAAATCCTCAGGATATTGTAATTTCTGACAATATCTACGGTCAAATAATTATCGGTGATGGAAATAATATCACGATAAGAGATCAGGTAATAGGAAATACTGCAATATCAATTATAGTAGATGAAGTTGATACTCTCCATTTAATTAATAACACCTGTTTAAACAATCATTTCTATGGAATTGATGTAAGAGGTGTGAATATAATAGTAGAGGATTGTGATATAGGTTTTGTAAGTCCTTATGGGGCTATAGAAGCTAGTACTTGTCTAAATATTGTTATTCGAAATTGTTACTTACACGATAGTAGTTTTGGACTTATAGCAGTTAACACTCACAACATTACTTGTTTCAATAACACAGTAGAAAATAATGTAGGGTATGGAATTAGATATCAAAGTAACACCGAAGGATATGTTTTGAACAATACTATAAACAATTCTGGCCATGGTATAAGATTTCATGGATTTGGCTTTTGTGAAATTGCTTACAACATTTTTGAAAATAGTGCTTCAAGTTACTATGGTATAAATCTAGATTCAGCATGTCATAATATAACAATTCACAACAATTTCTTCCTGAACAACAACCCAGGAGGTATTTCTGAAGTTCTAGATGAAGGATACGATAATACTTGGTACGATACTAATACTCTAACAGGAAACTATTATTCGGATTATTCTGGATCCGGAGATTATACTATTGAAGGAAGTGCTGGTTCAGTAGATCCATACGTTATAATTGATGCAACAAGCCCATCAATTGCAGTAAAATCAGCTGATCTAGAATACTCAGCAGGATCAACTAGTAATACTATATACTGGCAAGCTTCTGAACAATATCCTCGATATTACCAATTGATTGTTGAACATTCACTTGTCAGAACTGCAATTTGGAGAAGTTATGATATAATTATTGTTAATGTAGATGGAAAAGCAATAGGTGTATACAATTATACAGCAGTATTCTTCGATATTGCAGGTAATTCTGTTGCTAGTACAATAATTGTAACTGTAATAGCTGCAATCCCTGAATATCAGAACTTGAGCATTCTTCTTGTTTGTCTGAGTCTTATTTCATTCATCTCAGTCAGTAGTATTCTCAAAAAGAGAAAATATATGTGAAGATCTAATTCTCACATAAACTTCCTTTTTCGTTTTTTTCTTTTTCATAATATCAACCTATTATTAATTCCTAATCTCGTTTGAATAAGCAAGATTTTTCGAATTGTTAACACTAAGTGTTAGAAATAAAAGTAATTTCTAGAAAATAAGAAAAAAGGAGAACTAGTAAAAACTAGTTCACTTTAGTCTGTTTCTACGAGATTTCATAACTACTAGAGAAATAACAACCACTCCAAGAATTAGACTCGAGATTATGGTGAATTCTCTTACATGAGGAAGTCTGTATTCAACATATTGGCAGTTGGAGTGAGAGCTATTTCCAGCGAAATTTCCAGCAACAATAACATAGTAGAAGTATCCTTCGAATGGTAAGGTGTCGATATAGAAACTAGAGGAAACTTTGTTTATAGGTTCTAATTCCTCTATTGACCAGATGTAGTAATCAGAACGATAAACATAGTAATGCTGTGAACCAGTAATATTGTTCCAATCAAGATAGATATTATCAGAATCTGTTGGATTAGGAACTATGAATGCTAGTTCGGGAGTAGAAGGATAGCTTGAAAATTTCTTGAAGAAAATATCAGTATCTGTTCCAGAGATATCGTAATTAGTATCATCATGCCAGGAAATATATACATCTCCAACAGAATCAACTCCAAGTGAAGGATAAAGAGAATCTAATGTACTTTCGGTCGAAACAACTATTGGTTCCGTCCATTTTGGAAAAGCACTATCCCACCGTTTTAAGACAATATCCCAGTCTATTCCACTTCCAGAATAACTCGTTGAATCGTGCCAAACAACATATACACAGCCTGTAGAATCAACTCCAAGAGATGGTTGAAGTGACGCTGAAGTACTCTCTGTTGACAAAACAGTTGTATTTGACCATGATGAGTCCAAAGTATTCCATTGTTTATAAAAAACATCCCAACTTGATGTTGAACTTGTATAATCTGAGAAATCCATCCATGCAATATGTATATTTCTTGAAGAATCCAATGAAAGTGAAGGATTCTCTGAACTATCTGTACTCTCTGTAGACACAATTTCTGTTGTTGTCCATGTAGAAGATATGAAATCCCTCTTTTTGTAAAATATATCCCTATCTACTCCGCTTAAACTATAATCGGTTCTGTCTTCCCACGATATATGGACGTTGTTGTTTAAGGAGTCTATTGCCATTGATGGTGCAGTACTATCTGCTGAACTCTCTGTTGACACAACTTCTGCTGTGGTCCATGAGGAGGAAGAAACGATTAATTGTTTGTATAATATATCTTCATCTGTTCCAGCAGATAAGTAGTTAGTTGTATCCATCCAGGATATGTGAATATTTCCCTCAGTATCTACAACTAGTGATGAGAAAGCAGAATATGATGTGCTTTCTGAAGAAACTAATTCAGTACTTGTCCATACTAAAGAAGAAGCATTCCATCGCTTGTAATAAATTTGATAGTCATTCATAGTACCTCCTAAATCAGTACCTGTCCAAGTTACATGGACATTACATTTAGAATCAACAGCAAGAGATGGATAAAAGGAACCACCTTGAGTCTCGGTTTCAGTAGAAACAACTTCAGTTACAGTCCAATCTAATAGTTTAGAATCCCAGCGCTTATAAAATATATCTGCTTCTGGTCCTGCTCCCAGATAATCAGTATTGTCCATCCAAACAATATGAACGTTTCCTGCAGAATCAACTGCTAAAGACGAATCTAAAGAAGTTGAAGTACTTTCAGTTGATACGACTTCTGTAATATTACCTTCTTTAACCTGATTCTGAAGTAGATCAACTTCAAGTTGATTATTCTTTTCATCAGCTATTGCACTGATATCAGAAGTACCGAGTATAATCGAACCTACTGAAAGACCAACAATAAGAATGCATAGAACCAAAAAGGAATTTCTTTTTTTCGTTTTCATAATTTCACCTTTTTTATTTGATCTCGCTTTGTACAAACGAGATTTTTCAAATTGAATACATAAGGTGTTCAAAATAAAAGCATTTTCCCGTTTTACTATACATTGTTTCAATTCTTTTTAGCATTTTTTCCATACTTGGTTGTATCTTTTTCTTCTCCAAAAAAAACAAAATTCCTTTCAATTTATTGCTAGAGTTTTTATAATTTGAATAGAAATTCAAAATTATGAAAAATGATATCATAGTTATTGGTGCAGGTCTTGGAGGACTCTTTTCAGGAGCAAAACTAGCTAAAGAGGGAAAAAAAGTCCTTCTAATTGAACAGCATACCATTCCTGGTGGGTGTGCAACAGTGTTCAAACGTAAAGGATATACGTTTGAAGTTGGTCTTCACGAAATGGATGGATTACATGAAGATGATTTCAAAGTAAATATGTTTAGAGATTTAAACGTCTTCGATAATGTTGAGTTTCTAAAAGTTCCTGAATTCTATCGTTTTACAAATGAACGAGTAGATCTTGTTATTCCTGATAATATTGACCAAGCTATCAAAAACCTTGTTGGTGTTTTTCCCGATGAAGAGTTCGGAATAAGAAAATATTTCGATGTAATAATCAATCTTCCAAAAGAAATGTTTAGTTTTCCTAAAAAGAAATGGAAACAGCTACTCATATTTCCTTTTGTACCAATTTTATATCCAAAACTTGTAAAATACCCAAAAATGTCTGTAGGTGATTTCCTTGATACAATTATCGAAAATAACGATTTGAAACTTGTCCTTTTGGCTAATCTAGGTTATTACCATGATGATCCTTACTCTATTTCTATGTCTTGGTATTGTATGGCTCAAAGTAGTTACTATAAAGGTGGTTATTACATAAAAGGAGGTTCACAGAAACTCTCTGACTATCTTTCTCAAGTAATACAAGACAATGGTGGTGAAGTTCTTCTTGGTTATCGAGTTGAGAAGATTATAGTTGAAAATAATAGAGCTATCGGTGTTGAATACAGAAAGACAGGAAGTGAAAATACAGAGACAAAGATAGACTTTGCTGAAAAAATAATTGCAAATGCAGCTATTCCTAGTGTTGTGGATAATTTATTATCTTCAGATGAAGCAGCTGTTTTAAAAGCAAAAACTATGGAATTAGAAATTTCTTGCTCACTCTTTTCAATATATATCGGTTTTAAGAAACCAATAAAAGAAATAGGGAACCAATACTATTCTACATTTATCTTAGATAATGAAGTGAAAAACCAAACTGATTTTGCAAATTGCTTGAAAGGTGATTTATCATCTAAAGGTTTTGTTTTTGTTGATTATAGTCAAATTGACTCTCAGTTAGCCCCTAAAGGAAAAGGGGTAGGTTCTATATGTACAATAGATTATACATCAGTTTGGGAAAATTTAACAAAAGAAGAATATAATAGAAAGAAAGAAGAAGTTGCTCTGACATTCTTTGACAGATTAGAAAGAGTATTTCCAGGAATCAAACAAGAGATAGATTACTATGAAGTTGCAACAGCAAAAACTATTGAACGTTATACACTGAATCCTCAAGGATCAGTATATGGATATGCTCAAACAGTGGAACAGGCTGTACCAAATCGAATTAAACAAAAATCACCAATTGAGAATCTCTATTTCGCTTCAGCTTGGACATTTCCTGGAGGTGGTTTCGGAGGTGCAATTCTAAGCGGTTATCTCTGTGCTATAGGTATATTGTACGATCAATGGCAGTAGTCGTTATTGAGTGAAAAATGTCGTAGAGTGGTCTTGACTTGAATGTTGAAGCGGTGAATATTCTTCTATGATTAGATTGGTTCATTTTGATGTAAACTGAGTATTTACCTTGCAATCCTTTTAGAATTTGTTTTAAGCATGAAATCTTCAAAAAAGACAAAATTCATATGAAAGTAAATTATTGTAAAACCATGAAGGCAATAATCAATGTGAAAATATATGATTATGAAACCTATATTGAGGATGGTTTTTGTATTTATGGCAAAGAAATCATCAAAGCTGGGTACATGTATGACTTTCCTGATTTTGATGGTGAAATAATCGACGGAAAAAACAAGATTCTTCTTCCTGGTTTGATTAACTTTCACACTCACATCTATTCTACACTTGTTCGAGGAGCTTCCATTCCTTTTAATCCCAAGAGTTTCAGAGACATTTTAGAACAACTCTGGTGGAAGTTCGATAGCAAGCTAGATAATACTTCTACCTATCATAGTGCAATGGTTTATGGGTTGGAATCATTGAAAAGTGGAGTTACTTCATTAATAGATCACCATGCAAGTGGAAAAGAAATTATAGGTAGTCTTGAGGCTCTAAAGAAAGCTATTGTTGATAAGCTTGGTATGCGTGGAATATTCTGTTTTGAAACAAGTGATCGATTCAATATTGATGAATGTATTGAAGAAAACCTAGCTGGACTGAAATATGATTCTTTTGACGCCAAAGGAATGTTCGGCTTGCACGCTTCGATGAGTCTTTCAGAAGAAACTCTTGATAAAGTATCTAGGGTTCTGAAAGGTGCTCCTATCCATGTTCATGTTGCTGAAAGTAAAGAAGATGAAGATGATTCTCTAGAAAACTACAACACAAGAGTTATTGACCGATATCTGAAATATGGGCTTTTGAACAAAGATTCTATCCTTGCTCACTGTGTTCACATCGATGATAAAGAAGCCCAAAACATTAGTCAAAATAAAGCAGTTATTGCTCTCAATCCTACATCCAATATGAATAATGCAGTTGGTGCTTTTAATATTGATCTATTTAGAAACAACAACATTCAGATCCTCATAGGTAATGACGGGCTCGGAACAAATATTGCTAAAGAATGGACTTATTTCTTCTTTGCAGGTAAAGCTGGTATCAACGATGCTGCAGGTATCGGTTTTGATGAGCTGCTCAATTACATTAATGATTCTTATGATTATTTTGGTCGTCAACTGGGTATCAAAATAGGTAAAATCAAGGAAGGATATGTTGCTGATCTCGTGCTTTTACCCTATCTCAACCCTACTGATATGGACAAAAACAATGCTTTTGGTCATGTCTTCTTTGGGTTATTTGAAAACTTCAAACCATCATGTGTGATAGTTAAAGGAAAAACACTTATTGAGAATTATAAGAGCATTTTCGATGAGGAAAAATTATATAAGGACGCTCATATGGCATCTAAAGCCTTATGGGAAAGGCTAGGTGATGCTTAAATGGATTTGTCAGTTAAATTACTTGGTTTGCATTTTAAAAATCCTCTCGGACCAGCAGCTGGACCAATTGTTGAAGGTCTAGAAAACATGCAGTTTTTCAATAATAATTTGTGTGGTTATAATGTTGCAAAGACAATTTCAGTTGAAGGGGCAATAGTTCCGAAACCTTGTATTGCAGGAACAACTACAACTATTTACAATTGTGAACTATGGTCTGAACTGCACTCTGATGAATGGATAAATGAAATTCTTCCAACTATTCATAAAGAGAAGAAAAAGCCTGTAATCATTAGTGCAGGTTATCAAGAAGAAGATTTTAGATATCTTATTCCAAAACTTGATCCTTTTGCAGATATGTTTGAAATCTCAACTCATTATGTTAAAGAAAATCTTGCAGGTATAGTAAAAAGCATTCGCGAAAATACTGACAAACCCATTTTTATGAAACTTAGTCCTCATGTAGATGATTTTCTAGGATTTGTAAAAACTGTACTTGATGCTGGAGCTACAGGGATTGTTGCAATAAATTCACTAGGACCAGGTACAGCAATAGATTTGAAAAAACGTTCAGTTCTTTTAGCTGAGCAAATTTGGATGAGTGGCCCTTCAATTAAACCTATAGCACTTCATAGAATTTACAACATCAGAAAAGCCTATCCTGATATACCAATTATCGGTGTTGGAGGAATAGGTAAGGCTGAAGATGTAATTGAATTCATCCTAGCAGGAGCCGATCTTGTACAAATGCTTTCTTCTGCTCTAATTAAAGGAAGACGTTTGTATGATAAAATAATAAAAGATCTTCCAGCAGCTCTTGAAAAATACGGTTTTTCATCGATTGAAGAGGTTAGGAAAATTAGAAAAGAAACCGTTTTCAAGGATGTAGATACAGCTGTAGATAACTATCCATCTTTCAACGAAAAGTGTAACATGTGTATGCTATGTGTTCGTATATGTCCAGCTGGAGCTTTAACTGCAGAAGAAACAATAGTTGTTAATAAAGAGAAATGCATACACTGTGGATTATGTGAATCTCGTTGCCCACAAGATGCTATATATGGAGTCTTACGAAGATAAAGAATTGTTTCTCTGAAACATAGACAATATAGTCTTAAAATCGTTAAGGGGAAAAAAATAGTTGTTTTATATCTTTTTTTCTTCTTTTGCAGTCCAGAATCGATGATTCATGTATTTTTCTATTTTGATCAACCTTTTCTTACTCATTCCATCAAGCATTTTTTTGATTTCTTCTTCGTTTAGGTTGGGGAACAGAGTCATTATTTGATCTTCTCGTAAAGGATGTCTTTTTGTTATACTTAATATCTGATTTTCTGGTGACGCATCTCTATCAACACTTTCAATAAGCAAGTTCTCAAAATGGGCAATACTTTCAGCGTTGAGATTTCTTTGAGCTTCTGCTAAGACTTCATTAGTTGGGATTTCTACCCAAGATTCAGCAGGAGGTCGAATTGGCACATTAATAAATGTTTTATCTACTCTTAGCTCATCTAGGGTTTTTCGTATTGCTAAAATTGTTTCTCTTGAATCATTTTTATCTTTAACTAGCATTACTTCCATCCATATTTGATTAGAAAACTCTTCTCGAAATTTCTTCATTCCCTCTATGATTAGATTTAGTCTTAAATCCTTATGAGGACGATTTATTATTCGAAACATTCTTTCTTCCACTGCATCTAATGTTGGTAAAACCACATCTGATAATAGTAATTCCTTTCTCACTTCTTGATCGTAGAGAAGAGCTCCATTAGTAATAACAGCAACAGGAATATTTGTGAATTTCTTAATCTCTTTTATCAGTTCTCCTAAACCCAAGTAAAGAGTAGGTTCACCGTCTCCAACAATGGTAATAAAATCTATTATATGCTCTTTCTCAAGTGCTAGTTTGACTTCTTGAACGATGTCTTGTACTGGAAAAAACATCTTTCTATCATTTGTTAATTTAGATGTTCTTCCTAATTGACAATAAATACAAGAGTAATTACATGTTTTAGGAGGAATTGGACTTATACCGAGTGATCTTCCTAATCTTCGGGAAGGTACAGGTCCGAATACATATTTCATTTCGATTAGTAATACTCATTTTAATTATTCAAGTTTTTGGAAAAATACACCAAGAAAAGGAGAATCGGTATTAATTCAACGAAAATTCTTAAGAAATGGACACTTCTTATTAGCATATACGGTGTTATTTAATGAGTAATCACATATTGAAATGTATTAGCTGCAAAAAAGAATTTGATCCTAAACCCGGTCTCTATTATTGTGAATCTTGTGGATATATTTTGGGTACTCTGGAAGTAATTTATGATTACAAAACAATTAAGAAAAGCTCATCAGTAACTGAGAAGAAGTTTGATAATAAAGCTTCAATGTACCAGTTTGATTTTCTACTTCCAACAAAACCAAAGGGGAAATTTGATGATTATGTTGGCGGAACACCATTGTACAAATTTAACCTTCTTGGAATCAAAGATGTTCTTGTAAAATATGATGGCTCCAACCCCTCTAGTTCATATAAAGACCGAGCGAGTTCTATTGCAATCAACAGAGCAATTGATGAAGGAGCTGATATTTTATTCTGTGCATCAACAGGTAATGCTGCATCGTCTTTAGCTATTCTCAACGCACATACTGAAATGAGAACATATATTTTTGTTCCAGCTTCAATTCCCGCTGGGAAAAGAGCTCAACTTGAAATTTCAGGAGCAGAGGTAATGGCAGTTGAAGGAACATATGATGAGGTTTATGATGTGTCTCTAGAGATTGGACTCAAAAAAGGATGGTATTGTAGACATGCTGCAATCAACCCCTACCTTCTTGAAGGAAAGAAAACTGGAGCATTTGAGATAATAATTCAGAACGATTTTATTGTACCTGATTATGTTCTTGTAGGAGTGGGTGATGGAACAGTAATTAGTTCTCTTTACAAAGGATTCTGGGAATTCAAGGAAATTGGTTTAATAGACAAGATTCCCCGAATTATTGGTGTTCAAGCAGATGGTATTCCTGCAATAAAGGAAGTATTTGATAAAGGAAGACCATATACACCTGTAGCAATCAAAGGTAATACAGTCGCTGATAGTATCTCTGTTGGTAAACCACGTGACGTCATTAAAGCTTGTACCTATATTGAAGCTTGTAATGGTTATTTCATCACTCTCACAGATGAAGAAATTCTAGATGCTATTGTAGAATTAGGAAAAGAAACAGGTTTATTCGCAGAACCAGCTGGGGCTGTACCTTATGGTGGGCTGAAAAAACTTATTTACGAAGAAAAAATAACTGAATCAGATACTGTTTGTCTTGTTATCACTGGTAATGGACTTAAAGATATCAATGCAGTTGAAGGTATTATAAACACAGAATCTATATCAATTAAGGATTTAGAAAAAAGGTTTGAATGATGAAATTTATTCTTAACCAAGAAATAATTAAAATAGATGAACCATTAGGTAACTCTACACTTGATTTCTTACGAAATAAAGGCATGAAAGGAGTTAAAGAAGCCTGTCATGAAGGGGAATGTGGAACATGTATGGTGCTTCTTGGGGAGTTGAAGGATAAAAATGTTGAATATAAAGCTGTTACATCTTGCATACTCCCTTTAGGTGAAATTGTTGGCAAACATGTTGTAACAATTGAAGGATTAAATCAAGTAGAATTGAGTCCCATTCAACAAGCGTTGGTAGATGAAGGAGCAAGTCAATGTGGTTTTTGTACTCCAGGATTCGTCGTTAGTTTGACTGGTTTTTTCCTAAATGAAAAACTTGGGAAAAAAAATATCCTAACATCAATTGAAGGGAATTTATGTCGATGTGGAGCATATGCTGCAATAATAAGAGCAGCAGAAAAGTTAGCAAAGGAAATCTCTGTTGAGGATACAAAATCAAAAGAGAGAATCCAAAAACTCATTGAAGAGCGTATATTACCAGCTTATTTTTCAGATATACCAAATCAGCTAGAAAAACTAAAAGAATCGAGTGAAACAAAGCTGCTTAAAGAAGGGAATTATGTTGCGGGAGCAACAGATTTGTTAGTTCAGCAAGAAAGCTTATCAAATCCTCTCTTTTTATCAGAAAAGGAACTCTCTGGAATACACTTAGATGAAGATTACATATATATTGGTGCAACGACATCTATGGAAGATATACGCATTTCAGAAGAGCTAAATGCTCTATTTAATACTAAGCAAGATATATCTCTAGTTTCCTCTTTTCCTATTAGATTACAAGCTACTTTAGGAGGAAATCTGGTTAATGCTTCTCCCATTGGAGATCTAATTATCTATTTCCTTGCTCTAGACGCAGAAATAAGTCTCAAAAATGAAAAAGATAGGAGAATTATCAAACTAAGAGACTTCTATAAAGATTATAAAATAATGGATATTGAGAAGGGGGAGATTGTAGACTGGCTTAGAATTAACAATAAAGAGAAGTTGTTTAACTTTGAAAAAGTATCGCGAAGGAAATATATGGACATAGCTAGTGTCAACAGTGCTATTTCCTTTGATTTGAACAATGACAAAATACAAAACGCTCATTTATCTGCTGGAGGAGTAGCACCAGTTCCTAAGTATTTAGAAAAAACTTCGAATTTTCTTGAGAATAAGAATATCTCAGAAGATGTCATAAAAGAAGCTGTAATAATAGCTGATTCTGAGGTTAGTCCAATTGACGATATTCGTGGGACAGCTCGCTACAAGAGATTACTCTTAAGACAGTTAATTTATGCTCATTTCTTAACACTATTTCCTGAATTGGAGGTATCACTATGAAGGACCTAATTTCTCCTCACACTCGTGGTGAATCAATTTATGTTGATGATATTCCAGAACCAGTTAATCTTCTCCACGCTGTTGTCTTTACTTCAAATATTCCACATGGAAAAATCATATCCTTGGATATAACAAAAGCAGAGAACAGTGAAGGTGTTTGTAAAGTACTAACTGCTAAAGATATTCCAGGGGAAAATCAGATAGGTCGTCTTATTCAAGATGAAGAACTCCTTGCAGAGAAAGAAGTTGATTTTATTGGGCAACCTATTGCAGTAGTTTTAGCTGAAACAAAAGAACAAGCTAAACAAGCACTTAAGCTAATTAACATTGAATATGAAGAACTTCCCGCAGTATTCGACTCTCGTGAAGCTGCTAGAAAAGGATTACTGATCTCTTCTTCTCGCACCTTAACGATAGGGGAAATAGAATCAACCTGGGAAAAATGTGCATATGTTACTGAAGGAATAGCTGAGTCAGGTGGTCAAGAACATGTATATCTTGAAACACAAGCTTCGCTAGCTATGCCTGATGAAAATGGGCGAATGATCATATATTCCAGTACTCAAGCGCCTACAACAGTTCAAGGTACAACTGCTAAAGTTCTTGGCTGTGATATGAACTTAATTGAGGTTGATGTGAAACGACTTGGTGGAGCTTTTGGTGGAAAAGAAGACCAAGCGACACCATGGGCTGCAATTTGTGCACTAGGTGTTTATCATACAGACCGACCAGTAAAGCTAGTTCTTACTAGACGTGAAGATATCATAATGACTGGTAAGCGCCATCCCTATTCGACTGATTACAAGATAGGTCTAGATGAAGAAGGTAAAATACTTGCTTTTTCTGCAGAATTTTATCAAAATTCAGGCGCTGCTGCTGACCTTTCAACAGCTGTTCTTGGACGAACACTTTTTCATGCAACTAATGCTTACTATATCCCTAATGTCCGAGTAACTGGTTATCCATGTAAAACGAATATAGTTCCTTTCACTGCTTTCAGGGGGTTTGGTGGTCCTCAAGGAATGTTTGTTATAGAATGTGCTATTGCACATGCTGCTGAAGTAATGGGTATTCCAGTTTCAGTTTTACAAGAGAAAAACTTGCTCCAAGAAGGAGATCAATTTCATTATGGACAACAAGTCGAGAATTGTAACGCAAAACGAAGTTTTTCTCAAGTTGTTAAAGATACTAATTTTGAAAAAAGAAGAAAGGAGATAGAAGATTTTAATTCAAATAATCGATTTACAAAAAAAGGTATCTCCATAATGCCCATTTGTTTTGGTATTTCATTCACTTCTTCTTTTCTTAATCAAGCTGGAGCACTTGTTAATGTTTACAAGGATGGGAGTGTAAGTATAAGTACAGGCGCAATTGAAATGGGTCAGGGGGTTAACATTAAAATCAGACAAATAGCTGCAAAAACTCTCTCAATTAAACCTGAAAGGATTAGGATAGAAAGTACAAGTACTAGCAGAGTTATTAACACTTCACCAACTGCTGCAAGTACTGGGACTGACCTTAATGGAAAAGCAGTAGAAATAGCATGCAACAAAATAATTGATCGATTGAAAAATGCTGTAGCAGAGAAATTAGGTTCGAATGCAATTTCCATAGAAGATGAGTATGTTTATCAAGACGGAAAAATAACAGAAATCTCTTGGAAAGAACTTGTCAATTTAGCTTATTTGAAAAGGGTTAATCTTTCTGCTCAAGCTTTTTATGCGACACCTAGACTTCATTTTGATTATGAAAAAGAGCAAGGAAGACCTTTTGCTTACCATGCTTATGGAACAGCTGTTACAGAAGTAACAGTTGATTGCTTAAGGGGGACATACTCTATTGACAATGTTCAAATGGTACACGATGCAGGAAAAAGTCTGAACTATCTTGTAGATTTGGGACAAGCTGAAGGTGGATTAATTCAAGGAATCGGTTGGATGACTGTCGAAGAATTAGTCTTTGACAAAGGAAAAAACTTTACAGATTCCTTATCAACATATAAAATACCTAACCTTTATTTCACTCCAAAGATTGAAGTTACTTTTCTAGAAGATGCAGATAATCCAGAAGCTGTTTTGAAATCAAAAGCTATCGGAGAACCCCCCTTCATGTATGGAATAGGCACTTATCTAGCTTTAAAAAGTGCTGCACAAGCTTTCAGAAAAGATAAAGAATGGAAATATTCTGCACCAATTACTCCTGAGAAGTTGCTTTTATTCTTATATGGTTTGGATTGAAGGAAAAATAAGATCAAGAGAGATGCTAGAATGAACGAAGAACATTTCTGGAAAGAAATTCTAAAAAAAATTGAGTTGGGTAATCCTTCTGTAGTAGTTACCATAATAAATCGAGAAGGATCTGCACCAAATATACCTGGTGCAAAAATGTTTGTAAACCTTAACAGTATTGGAGGAACTGTAGGTGGAGGAGTATCTGAAGGTCGTTTGTTGGAACTTGCTAAGAATATTCTTGAAGAAAAGAATTTTTCAATTAAAACAGTACATATGGAGCATAACGAAACAGCAGAAGATAACCGATCAGGCATGATTTGTTCAGGTTCACAAACTTTTGCCCTTGTTCCTTTAAGCAAAAATGATAAACCTACTATTGAAATGATAATTGAAGCTTACACTAAAACAAAACCTGGTATTCTTTCAATTTCCAATAAGGGTATAAATGTAGATTTTGGTGATCTTCTAACTGATGATAAAGTTTATTCTGGAGATGAACATTCTTGGTCTTATCAGGAAAATATAGGTTTTCAAGACAAGCTTTTCATAATTGGTGGAGGGCACGTATCTCTCGCATTATCAAATATAATAGCTACTCTTGGTTTTCATATTACTGTATTAGATGATAGAAAAGAATTACAAACTATGGCTGCTAATACCAGTGCTCATGTGAAAAAAGTTATTTCATACAAAAATATCTCTACTATCATTCCTGAAGGAAGCAATATTTATGTGACAATTATGACCTATGGTCATCAATCAGATGAACTAGTATTAGAAAGTATGATAACAAAAAAATGTAAATACCTTGGAATGATGGCAAGCGCAGCTAAAAAGAAACAAATTTTTACCAATCTTGAAGAGAAAGGAATCTCAAAAGATCTGCTCGATAATATTCACTCACCAATTGGAATAAGTATCAATAGTAACACTCCAGAAGAAATAGCAATAAGTATAGCTGCTGAACTAATTAAAGTTAAGAATTCAAATACTTATAAATAATCGAAAAATTACTCATATTATCTTTAATTTTTTTCTTAATTGTATGTTTCGGCCTTTGATTCTAGTCTTTGCTTCTGATTCAACTTTTTCTTATCGCTTTCTACTCCTTTTAAATCTTTTGTAGCAACGTTTATTTTTCTTCTAGTAATCTTTAAAAACAACTGATTTATTTTAAATATGATTATTGAAGGTGTAAGAAATGGCAACTTTCACATTACCTTTTGTGACACTCTTTGTAACTGCTCTAGTTGTTGCTGTAGCTTTAGCTATTCTGGTTGTATTTACTAGAACATTACGAGATACTGAATCCAATGTCGACTCTTCATATGATACATCAAAATAGGGTGCTCTTAATCGGTATTCTGACTTTTATCTCGATTATAGTATTGAAAAAGTTTTTTTCTCTTTAAAGTTACAGACCCATCTGGAAGTAGATCCTGTCGATCAGCCTTTCAAATGCTGAACTAACATTTTGTCCCGACTTAGCTGATGTTTCCACATATTCTACTTTTATTCCTCCCCATTCAGAGAGTATTTGTGCATAGGACAATGCAGAGGTTTTGTTTACCTGTACTTCTTCAGGAAGCTCTCCTCTAAGATCAGTTTTGTTTCCTATAATCACTAAGGGTATGAGCTTATTATCGTTGTACTTGATCATCTCATTAATCCAGAAATCGATATTTGTAAAAGTATTTGGACGAGTTACGTCAAAAACAACCATAGCTCCGTAAGTGTTTGCATAATAAGCTCCTCTTACTTCTGAAAATCTAGGTTGTCCTGCTAAATCCCAAATTTGCAGACTGACAATATAATCCTCATATGGGACCTGCTTCACGCTAAAGTCAGCGCCTATTGTCATGAGGTAGTTTTCTCGAAAGCTTTTTCCTAGATAATTTCTCCTTAAACTTGTCTTGCCAACAGCACCATCACCTATTAGTACCACCTTAAAAATTCTTCCTAGGTCACCCGACATCTGAGATTCTACCTCATTATATTTTGATGTAATTTAAACCTTCTTATGTTTCAAACTTGCACTGTTGTAATAGAGTAATGTCTATACTCAATCATATGTTCTTTTCCTATTTATTTTTTCTGCATATATTTTTTTTTATTTTTGCAAGAAACCAGACTTTAAAAGTTTTCCAGTGTATCTTATCTTATGATAATGATGCAATTAGGCGATATTGTTCCTGATTTTACTCTAAAGGATCAAAATAATGAAGATTTCAATCTTTATGATATTAAAGATAAGCTGGTTTTACTCTCTTTCCACCCTCTTGCTTGGACAGGAGTTTGTGCTAAACAAATGCAGTCACTTGAATCTGCAAAATCTGATTTCGATGATTTAGATGTTATGGCTGTTGGAGTTAGTGTTGATACTATTCCCTCTAAGAAAGCTTGGGCAGAGAATCTTGGTATTAAAGATACACCACTCCTTGCAGATTTTTGGCCCCATGGTGCTTTAGCTAAATCTTTAGGTTTTTTTAATGAAGATAAAGGTGTTTCCAATCGAGTTAATGTTCTTGTTGGGAAAAACAAGGAAATAGTTTTTATGAAGATTTATGAAATGTCTACATTACCTAACTTTGATGAGATAACAAGTTTCATCAAAAAAGAACGCAAAAAAGGAAGAGAACTGTAATAAAGGTGAAATAAATGTTAAATGAAGGTGAAAAAGCCCCCCTATTTTGTTTACCAAATGATAAGAATGAGAATATTTGTTTGGAGCAATTCAAAGATAAATGGGTAGTAATCTATTTTTATCCTAGAGACAATACTCCAGGGTGTACAACTGAAGCTTGCGATTTTAGTGCTAATATAACCGATTTTGTTGATGTTGATGCTGTTGTGATTGGAATCAGTCCTGATTCTCCTGAAAGACATGCAAAATTTATAGTTAAACATGACTTGAAGCACATTTTGTTGAGCGATGAAGATCATAAGGTTCTAGAGCTTTATGATGCATGGAGAAAGAAACTGATGTATGGAAAAGAGCTCTTTGGAGTTATTCGAAGTACCTATCTCATTAATCCTCAAGGAGTTATAGCTAAAGTTTGGCCCAAAGTAAAGGTTAAAGGTCATGTTAATGATGTCAGAGAGGTTCTCCTTTCTTTAAAATAGGTTTGTGATGAAAATGGAGTTAAAACAAGTTATTGAAGAAAGACGAGCTTTTAGAGCTTTTGAATCTGTTGAAATAACTGATGATTTTGTTAAGGAGATAGCATATCTAGCTTCTAGATCACCATCTTGTGGTAATAAGCAGCCTTGGAGATTTGTTTTTGTTAAAGATAAAGCTGTTTTATCTGAACTACATGAAGCTCTTACTGGAGGTAATTATTGGGCTAAAGAAGCTTCCATGATAATAGCTGTTCATTCTCATCCTGACATGGGGTGTTTAATCGGTCCTAGAGAATATTATCTTTTTGGGACAGGGATGGCAACAGCTCATTTGATGCTTTCAATAGTTGACCAAGGTCTAGTAGCTCATGCCATGGCTGGTTTTAAAGAAGGTTTAGCTAAAGAAATTCTTAAAATTCCTGAAGAACATAGACTAATTGCATTAATTGCCGTTGGTAAAAGAAGTGATGATTTAAGTAAACTAGGTGAAAAACATCAAGAAGATGAACGAGTCAGGTCTTCAAGGAATCCTTTTGAAGAATTTGCTCATATTGATCGATATGAGTAATTACTTTCTTTTAATGTAACTAGGATTAGCCATAATCTTTTAAGAAGAAATACTTAACTAATATTGACATTTATGGAATCCGTTAACAATAAAGAAGCATTAAATAATATTAAAAGCGTCATCTCCAAAACATCCAAAGATGTGTCATATTTTATTCTAGTACAAGTTATTTTAGGTTTACTCCTAATGATACTGTTTTCCATAATGTACTACAAATTCTTTGCGGGTGATGTTTCTGCGATAGTTTCAAATTTCATAACTATTGATGTATATTCATTTGTGGCAGGAATAGCTTTATTGTTTTTTTCAGCTAGTTCAGGTTTCAAAGTGCTAGCTTTTTTGACTATAATATTTTCACTTCTATATTTTGTTGTAAATATTCTGGTATTTTCTTTAATTTTTAGGTTGAGTAGAAGCTTCAAACGACTTGAAGCAGAAGAAAAGACTCTGATACAAGCTTCAAAAATACAGAAATGGTTCATCGTTTATGTATCTCTTTCATCATTAGCATTCTTTCTCCCTAGTTTTGGTTGGATTATAGCTATCATGATTGCAAATGCTGGATTGAATGTTAGTTTTTACAACTTTCAAGTTATTTTAAGCCGATATGGTCTCAAACCAACTGCCTTGAAGAATTCAGCTTATCACATGCTTGCTGGAAGTTTCATCATTATTGTTTTTGCATTATTACTTTTCGTTGATATTTTTTATCTTCCAGGAATGATAGTCGGATATATTTTCTATTACTTCGCGTTTAACAACATGAAAAATCACATCTTATTTGTTTCACCAACGATGAAAGACACTCCTCCTCCCCCCTCAATACCAGCGCCTAGCGTTCCTCCTCCAAGACCAGTAATTAGTTCAAAAGGGACAATAGAAATTGCCAAAGTTCCTTCCCCACCAGCATCAGAATTTGAAGAAAAAAGTGAATAAGACAACTTTTTAACTAACTAATTTTTTTTTCTCAAATACTTAACCCATGTTAGAATTGAAACAAGAAGAACTGGTACTCCTATTCCTGAGGTTAATCCAAGTATGAGTTCAATATTTAGCTTAATTCTAAATTTGATAGAACCAATATTCTCATAAAACTCTGAATCAATTGATAGATGACCTCCCTCATCAGCTACAACAATCGATATTTGATGCCGACCATCAGCTATTTCTCCTAGGAAATATTTAACTTTAAGAGGTTCCCAAAATTTAGGAAAAGTGATGTTCTTATTTTCTACTAGTTGATCATCTAAGTAGATGAAGTATTCTCCTGTGAAATTTGTTTTAGATCTGAAATTATACCACACATTCCACTCAAAATATTGATTGTCTTCTATGTCAACAAAAGTGGGAGCTGATGTTATTGGTGAAAACCTGAACCTTTCCATTCTATAAATTGCATATAACTCATCTTCTTCAATGGGAGAGAACAGTTTCCAAACTATTTCTCCTTCATTACTTACTTCAATTACTTTAGATCCTTGACTCTCCCCTAGATAAGTTGTATGACCAAATACACCTAACTTATTATTATTAGGTAGCAAGTCACAGTCTCCCCAAATAATACTCCAATAATCTGTAGGTGCAGACCACTCCCACGTCACATTTGCTTGCATTTTATCCTCATCGATTGTTATCTCAACTAATCTTGAATGTCGATTTGTTGCATCAGTTTGGTTATGGAAATCATTATCGAAAAGTAAAAACCTATCATCATCAATTTTTTCTAGACTGTGGCTATGAAAGAAGAGATAATCTCTCTGGTTGCCATATATATCATACATAGTGAAATTTCCATATTCCCCCAATCCCCATATCAGATTACCAGTCTGATGATCTATTTTGTAAAACGTATTTGTGCTTCTAAGATTCAGATACATCACATCTTCATCTTCATCAAAAACAAGGGAGTTGGCGTGTGTGATATCTAAAGTTGCTAGCTGGTCTTCAAAAGGACATGTTTGCCATAATTCAATATAATTCCTTGTGTCTATAGATCGAATAAGATGACCACTGGAATTATATTCGTTGATAAGATCAAAACGATATGATTCCTCCTCAATATCAACTTCATACCATTCTAAAGTAAAATATGTATTTCGAAGATAATCCATCTCTATCTCATGATGACCTTCAAAATATAGATTCACAGTAACATTTGTTTCTATATTCCATAACTTAGCTCCTCCGTAATCACCATAGA
>JAUWJS010000171.1 GCA_030607575.1 Candidatus Heimdallarchaeota archaeon
AATTCTTTCAGGAAAGTTTGTTACAGCTTACAATAATGCATTCGATTTTGATAAATTCTTAAAACAAGACCCATGGAACATTAGCAAGGAGAGTACAAAAACAAAAATAGCTCCATGTATTATGCTTGCTGCTTCAGAATATCTAAGACCTTTTGGAAGAAAAAAGAAAATATACAAAATGGTTCATTCAAAAAAAGAACTTCTTAATGACAATACAGAATGCATTATTACCAATAAAGAACTTGTAGTGCAAATTAGTGAGTTTAATGCACATAGAGCAAATTATGATGCATTTTATGAAGCGTGTATACTCCTGGAACTATTTAGACGAAAACAATACAGAATTATTCCACAGATATACTATGCTCATTCTATGAACATCTATGGGAAAAGACAAGAAAAACAGGAACTCAAGCTTATAAAGAAAGTTTTCCCAAAAGCTGAAATAGTTAATCCCGCTAAATATGAGAAAAGGTGGAAAGGTTCTTCTGGAAAGGAAATAATGAAAAAATGCCTAAACCTTATTAGTAAAAGCGATATAATTATTTTCACAGCGATTGAACATGATAACGAACAATTTATTGGGAGGGGAGTATATGTTGAAGTTAAATTTGCTGAAGAAATTGGTAAGGAAGTTTATTTTCTCAGAAATTACCTAGACAATGTATTCTTATTAGATATCTATGATGAAAATGATTGGGAATCTAAATTTAGTAAAGTTAAGTTTAAAGACAAAAAAAGTTAGAAAAAGAGAAAATGAGTAAATTATTTATTTTCCAAGTATTTTTCTAGACTTTCTAGTGTCAGTTGAGCAGTTATTCCCTCTTTATGAGGTTTGAATCCTAATCGATCATTAATAGAAAGCATTGGAACATTAGTTGTTGCATTTCCTGTTGTAACAATCTTTGCTTTTGGAAACCCTTTCTTTACCTTTAGCAACATCTCAGCTTTTAACCATTTTCCAAGACCACGACCACGATATTTTTCTTGAACACCAGTGAGAAGTTGATCTATCAAAGATTCTCTTTCCGGTCGGAATAGCATTTCAGTTAATCCAGATATATCTCCATTAGGTTCTACTGTATAGAAAGTTATATGCTTTCTTCCAAGTGCTGTTCTTTGTTTTTCTGTTTCTCTGAAAAGCTCTGGACTGTAAATAATATCGTTCACATCAAGATCTCCAAGAGGTTGTTGATTTAGTGTTTCGGTATACACTTTGCAATACTTTTCAAGAACTTCTTCAGGGATAGAATAGACTTGCTTTAATTCTGTATCTGGTGAGCGATTTGGACCTTCTTTAGCCCATGTTTCAATCATATTCCAATCAACTTCTTCAAGCTTTAGACGGTTTTCAACACCGGATAGAGCTGTTTGGGCACCTATTTCTTTTAGAAACGCTTTTCCATCATCTTCATCTGAACCTGAAATTAGAATAGAATGGTTATTTTTCTTTCCGTATTCGTATATTTGCTTCATTACTTCTGTTTCAATTCCTTTGTTTCTATATTCTTTTAGAAGAACTAAATCAAATTGCAGTAAATGTTTATTGCCCTCATAAGATGCAGATGTTTCTCGGAATCCACCATAAACAACTCTACCTACAAATTTGTTTGATGAACTATCGAGAACAGCAGCAAATTGGAAATTAAATTCGGGATGGTTTGCTTGCATTATCAGAGATTTTTCTGTAGTTTCATTATCAACAAAAGGATCATCTGGATTTGCCTCGCAATGTCTAATTTTTCTATATTCATGATAGAGATTCCAATCTTCTTTTGTATAAGTCAAAAGATCTGCTTTTTTTATTTGTATTTGATCAACATCAAAGTTTTCTGTCATAATATCAATCCTTCACTATATAGGCAATTTACTATTTTTTCACACTTATATATGTAATTAATTAATTTATCTTATTAGTGAGTAATAGATAAATTCATTGTGAATACTTTTGTTTTTGAAAAATATATTTAATCTAGCTAGATTATACTATTGATTGAATGTTAATTAATGGTAGTGAAACAAATAACCTAATTTCTGAGGTTATCGGCAAATTACGAGATAAAAATACCATTCCTGTTGATTTTAGAATTTACCTTAAACGTATTGGAAATTATTTAGCATATGAAGCAGCAAGATATCTTGATTCAGAGACATTAGAGGTTGAGACTCCTTTGGGAAATTCAGAATTTAGAAAAATAAAAAGTAACATTGTTGTAATTTCTATTTTAAGGGCAGCACTTCCAATGTCTGAAGGAGTATTAGAAGTACTTCCAAATGCTAAGTTTGGAGTAATTTCAGCTTCAAGAGGTAAAAAACTTCGAGATGATGGGAAGGATTTTCGAATCGATTGTACTTTCTCCAATATTCCATATCTTGAAGATAAGATTGCCATAGTTGTTGATCCAATGTTAGCTAGTGGGTCTACATTATTATTTACACTTCAACAAATCAAAAAACAAAAACCTGCCAAAATAATCGTGCTTTGTGCGATTGCATCTCAATTCGGAATAGAAAGAATTCAAGGAGAGTTTCCAGAAGCGATTATTATAGTTGGTGCAATTGACAAGGAACTTAATGAAAAAGGATATATTATTCCCGGATTAGGAGACGCAGGAGACAGAGCATTCAACACATGATGAAACATATCTCAGAAGGAGAACTTAAATGGAAAATTCAGAAACAGAATTAAAAGAACAGAAACTAAGAAACTTATTATCTTCTATCAAAGAATTTAGAGTCCCATGGAAAGATTTTTTGAGTCCAAATTTATTATTTCTTTTAGTGTGGTTGTCCTTCCTACTGTATACATTTATATGGGCACCAGCTGCACAACCAAGCGATCCAGGTTTTGGAGATTTTTCGATTGAATATGCGAAAACCAATCCTGTTGAATGGAATCTTTTCATGCTAGTGGGTGTTTGGGCTTTACTTTATGCAGCAATACTCCTTATAGAAAACAGAGAAAGATTCATCCCAGCATGGCCTTTTGTACTAGCATCGTTTGCTTTTGGAATGTACGGGTTGATGCCATATTTTGCAATAAGAGGTGTTAGAAGAAAGCATCCTAAAACAAAAAAAACTTGGTTCACCAAAATAGTTGATTCACGCATTTTAGGGATTATACTTGCAGCTTTAGCTTTGGCTCTGGTATTATTTGGTATTATTGCTGCTAGTATCGGAGGAGGATGGAGCTTATATGCAGGCAGTTTCTTGAATGTCCGTTTCATACAAGTGATGACAATAGATTTTGCATTTCTAACCTTGTTCTATCCAATAGTAATTTGGAGTGATATGAAGAGAAGAAATTGGGAAAATATTAAACTCTTCAGCTTATTTTGCGTTCCATTGTTTGGTGGTTTACTTCATCTAGTTTTAAGACCCAGACTACCAGAAAAGTGAACTCTTGCGACAGCAGAGTTTTCTATTTTTTTTATTTTAATCGGTTAAAATTAAATTTATAAGTCTCTTATGTCGAATAATCAAGACTATGAAAATTCCACTACAAAAATATTGGGAGATACAAAAGAAGTATTTAGCACCTTTCAAAAGAAGAGTGTTATTGTTAGCTTTCCTATTAAGTAGTGGAACTGTTTTACTAATTTTCTCTCCTTTAATCATTGAAAGTTTCATCGATTTAGCGACCAGAGGCGTACCAATTCGAGACGTAAATGTGTTTTGGGTAGGAAAACAGATTCCTATTGTAAGTATAAATACAATTAATCGAGTTCTAATCTTGTTAGCGGGTGCATATATTGTTTTGATGGTTATACAACAGCTGATTACTTTAGGATCAGTTTACTTGAGTCAAAATCTTTCATGGTCAGCAACAAACATGCTAAGATTCGATTTAACCAAACATTGTGTTAACTTAGATATGACATTTCATAATGAATATAAACCAGGAGAGATGATTGAAAGAATTGATGGTGACGTAAACACATTAGCAACTTTCTTGTCACAATTCTCAATTCAGTTAGTTACTTCTCTACTAGTAATCATTGGATCTCTTGCAGTATTATACTCTAAACATTGGATAATAGGAATTTCATTTACAGCCTTCACAATTTTGGCAATAATTGTAATGTATGTTCTTAG
>JAUWJS010000061.1 GCA_030607575.1 Candidatus Heimdallarchaeota archaeon
CATATTTGATAATATTCCTCAGCTGTGAGATCATCACTTGCACCAACATAAAAGACAGTTGGTTCATAAAGACGGTCCCAATATTCCCAAACATTAGAAGTTGAGATTGTCTCATTGAAACTTGAAATAAGTAGAAGTGCCATCCTTGTATGATCAATCCCCATTTCTGGGTCCCCCTCGGGACTTTGGGTAAGAAAACTCATTCTTCCAGCATACATCATTGCTTTGAAATAATTCCCCAAGAGCTCATTTCTAGTATAATGCCCTCTAACTTTATACTGAGTATAATCTTCTTCATATTCAAATATAGCTGAATACTCTCTGACACTATCATTAATTAAATTAAGTTCTGCAACTGTTAAAGCTTCGACCTCTACAGGAATGGTATTGGTCTCATTAAGAAGATATAGCATGACAGAGAGATAGGCAATATTTTTGTTTAATGCTTCTTGAACAGACATTTCTGAAACTGTTGAATTGAGAGCAATTTGAGCATCTCGAAGAGCTAGTAACATGGTTTCGAAATCAAAGAAGAACCTTTCCCCTTCTAGAATTCGTAAACTTATATCATATAAAACATGATAAGCATGTAAACATAAATCAGTAGTTATAAACTTAGGAGTTTCTTCTTCATAAATTTGATAGATATCTTCATATCCTTCATCAACAATCACAAAACCATATATTTCTAAAAATTCTTTCATTTGAGTTGTAACTGCTAGAAATTGTTTGTCTACATTTTCTAAGTTATTACCAATTATTGTTGGTTTTATATTGGGTGTAAATTCAATATGAAGAGGAGAATAAGAACCAAAAGAGGTACTAACTGTTTCTCTAATCTGGTAAGTAGACGCTGTTCCAGCTATTAGAGGATCTGGATTCCAGATTATTGTCATCTTTGGTTTAATAACTATGGGAAGAACAATTCCCAAACTTGTTGCGATCAAAATTGTGATAATGCTTGAACCAACAATAATTTTCATTTTTTTATTCAGTACCAACATTATAAATCCCTAATATACTAATGTATACAGTATTATTATTTGACATTTTAACTTTTTGACTAGTTTTCTTTCCTTGATACATGTGGAATGGCGTTTCCACTAGCTAAAGGCATGGATAGTAACATCCACTCTTGTAATGGTGGTGGGTTATTATCTAACATATCCTGCCATTCTTCATCGGTTAATCTTTCTGTCATAGGTTGTTCAAATTCGTAGTAGGAAAATGTTCCTCCTCTTGCTAATCTAAGATTCCCCCTATGATCTTGAACGATTACATAGATGACAAAAGGATTACCCACTCCCACTTCTAAGACCATTTCTGTATTTGGGTCAGTATGTACATCAGCTATTACTGCCATCCTATCATCAGCAGCACTAACCCATTCTTCATACTCTGGATCATCATAACTTGCAAGATATTCTATCGTCATTGCAGCGCCATTTATATAAACAACATCTTGATCAGTTAATGGCTCATTTTCTAGTTCTTTGATGCTAATTATTTGTAGATTTTCAAAGACTTCTGCGATTTCTGTCAGTTTGAAAGCAAAACTTTCAAGAAGTAACCCCCTTTTATTTAATCCATTTATCATCAATTTTACCAAACTAGCAAGTCTCGCGTAAACTTCAGGATAGGGTTCAACATAACCAGGATATGTCTTTGTAATGCCTTCTTTTAATTCAGAATACGACTGTTTGGCATAAAGAATTGTATCATGTCTTAATTCTGCCCATGAACTTGAAGCTGTCATTAAGGATTTGTCTGTCCATGCATCACTAAGCATAAATCCAGGATATCCGTCGGTAGCTGGATCTAGTAGGGGGAAGAGTGAAAACAACCATAACCAATAAAGATTCTGTGTCCAATCATAATCAGTAAGATTACCAAAATCCTTTCTGAGCTTATCTATTTGATCATCATATCCCGGATAAAGTTGAGTTTCATTTTCCATAAAATAATCAGCTCTTGGACTTCCAAAAACAGAAAAAACATCTAATCCAGTAGGCATAAATCTGTCATATACTTTATCATGGACAAGTTGTTGGAAAATATAGGAATCAGGAATAAATCGTTGACCCATTAGTCTGAATCCCTGTGTGACATTTTCTACTTCTAGATCATCATAAACAAACATAGAGTTGATTTTTGGTTTTCTATAAGTCTGAATTTCTTCAATTATTGTCTCAATTAAACTTCTATCTGACAATGCATCACCAGAAGGAGATTCATTATTTTGCCATATACAATAATATTCCTCAGCAGTGAGATCATCACTTGCCCCTACATAAAAACAAGTTGGTTCATAAAGCCTATCCCAATATTCCCAAACATTAGAAGTTGAAATTGTCTCATTGAAACTTGAAATAAGTAGAAGAGCCATCCTTGTATGGTTTATACCCATTTCTGGGTCTCCAGCAGGGCTTTGAGTTAGAAAACTCATTCTTCCAGCATACATCATTGCTTTGAAATAATTCCCAAGAAGTTCATTTCTAGTATAATGCCCCCTTACCTTATACTGAGTATAATCTTCCTCATATCCAAATATAGCTGAATAGTCTCTAACACTATCATTCATCAAATTAAGTTCTGCAATTGTTAAAGCTTCAACTTCAACAGGAATTGTATTAGTCTCATTAAGAAGATAAAGCATAACAGAGAGATAGGCAATATTTTTGTTCAATGCTTCATGTACTGTGGACACTGTAACAGATGAATTAAGAGCAATTTGAGAATCTCTAAGAGCTAATAACATGGTTTCAAAATCAAAAAAGAACCTTTCTCCTTCTAAAATTCGCAAACTTATATCATACAAAACATGATAAGCGTGTAAACATAAATCAGTAGTTATAAACTTAGGAGTTTCTTCTCCATCATAAATTCGATAGATATCTTCATAGCCCTCATCAACAATCACAAAACCATACGTTTCTAAGAATTCTTTCATCTGAGTTGTAACTGTTAAACCTTGTTTGTCTACATTTTTCAGACCATCGTTAATTATTGTTGGTTTTATATTGGGTGTAATATCAATATGAAGAGGAGAATAAGAACCAAACGAAGTACTAACTGTTTCTTTGATTTGGTAAGTAGACGCTGTACCTGCAACTAGTGGATTTGGATAAAAATCTATTTTTTCCCTTGGATTCATAATATAAGGTAGAGAAATTAGAAGTCCTGTTATAGCAAGAACACCACACAAACTAGCACTTGTAATTACGATGATTTTTTTACTGAATATTACCATTTACATCCCTGTTTTTTAGCTAAAGTATACTATTCTTGAAGTATTAACTGTTCTTGTGTAAGTTTTAACACAAAGTAAGAAATATACGTTGAAAATGTAAATTCATCTACTTAAATGTGAGTTCTCCTAGATATTCAACTTCTTCTTGGTCATTTTCTAGAACTTGATGGATGAAAGTTATTATTTCTTCAAAAATAATGTCAAAAAATCCAGTACTTAGGAGCAAATGACCACCACCCTTTACAAGAAATCCTTTCCTTATTTTTGAAGATGCATTCTTAACAACATAAGTGGTGGCTTTCTTACTAGTTGTCAAGTCTTTGACTCCATTAATGATTAACACAGGTGTAACCAGTTTCTTAACTACCTTCTTCAAGTGCTTGGAATGACGAACTGCATGCACCAAAACACTCATTGGCATTTTATTCATGTTTTCCATTTTCCATTCTAGATATTCTTCATCAACCAACGTTTTGTCGTAGTCACTTGGTAAAGAAAAAGGAATTGATTTAATTTTAATGAACCTATAGACAAATGAGAACAACCTTAACATCCAAGAGAATATTCCGCCAGTGCTTATCCCAATATAAGCATCAGCTGTTGGACAACTAGTCTCAGCTACAAAAGTCATTCCTGCTCCTAAAGAGAACCCAAGAACAATAAGCTTATCATATTCTTGTTTTTTTTGAAAAATCAATGCTTTTCCCCATTCATAAAGCTCTGTGGGGTCTTTTAGCTCAAGAAGATGGTCAAAAGAAATTCCATGATATGGTATTATTGGAACAAATACATCATATCCTTGTTTCGAAAACGATTCTGCTAGATGTTTCATCTCAAAAGGAGTACCAGATAGTCCATGAAAGATCAAAATACAAACAGGAGAATCATTAATAAGTTCCAAATTCTGCGCATATTTGTATTCCAATACTACCACTTCTTAACAACTATAGGAAATTTCGTCCTACAAGGTTATTATTTTTATGTTTTTACTATGTCGAGTTCATAAAGATTATTAATAAGAATGATTTTCAGCTCTTATGTCATCAGATGATACATTTCATGGAGATCTTGGGATCATAGGTGGGGGAGTTGGTGGTATGGGCACAGCCATCATTGCTGCCTATAAAGGACTTAAAGTAACTGTTTTCGAAGGAGGTAGGTTGGGTGGTATAGTTACCACACTTTATGGTCGAAAAATAGTTGAAAATTATCCAGGGGCCCCTAGTATTTTAGCAAAAAGACTAATTGATGAATTTGTTATTCAAAGTCAAGAAGTAAATGCCGAAATTATTGATGAAAGAGTTGTTAAAGTTGAGAAAAAGGATGATGTTCTCACTATTATAACAAATGAAAACCGCTATAATTTTAGAAGTCTAGTTATTGCTACTGGTTCAAGACCTGCTGAATTAGGTGTTCCAGGAGAAAACAAGTTCAAACGAAAAGATAGAGGATTGTACAACTTCGTTACAGATCCTAATCGCTTCAAAGGAAGTACTGTCATAGTTGTTGGTGGAGGAGATACAGCAATTGATGCTGTTAGGACCATAGCTGGCATTGCTAAAAAGATCTATCTATGTCATAGAAGAGATAGTTTTAGAGCAGCTGAAACAACGGTTCAGGAAATCGTAGACAACAATTTAGCAGAAATAATCTACTCACATCAGTTGAAAGCTTTAGAGGGTGAAGAAAACTTAGAAAGAGCAGTACTTGAACAAGTTGAAACAAAAGAAGAAAAAGTTGTAGAAGTTGATAAATGTGTTCTAGCTGTTGGTCTAAAAACAAGCTTAGAAATTTTTGAAGATATAGGTTTAGAAACAGATGGAAAATATATTGCTGTTGATAGAGAGATGAGAACAAACGTTCCAGGTGTTTTTGCTATAGGAGATATATCTTCAAAATATCAACTGATTGTGATTGCAGTAGCTCAAGGAGCAGTTGCAGCTCATAATGCCTTTGGAATGATCAGAAAACCCTACTGGTATAAAGACGAAGAATGGCCAACAGAGATTTGCTAATTTTCTCTTTCCTTTTTTACATTTATTTATATGTAAGTTCCTTTTTTAGAATTTATGGATTTATTTTCTAGGATTGCTAAAAGCTATGATAAAATCATCCCTTCCTTCGACCCAAGTACCATTTTAGGTAACATTTCTTTAATCGAAGATAAACCAATTTTAGATTTAGGGGGAGGTACAGGTAGAGTAGCGGTTACGTTTGAGTCTCATGTAAATGGGTGCATTCTTATAGATAGGTCCTTTGAAATGTTAAGTCAAGCTAAGAAGAAGTCGGCAAGGTTTATGCTTGTGCAAGGTGTAGGGGAAACTTTACCTTTTCGCAAAGATTCAATTCACCAAATTTTTGCAAATGACACTTTGCACCACATAAAAATGCAAAATGAAACAATTGAGCAGTGTTCTAAAATATTAAGCTTACAAGGTCTTTTGATAATTAGAGAATTTGATCCTAAGCATTGGAAAACATTCTTTATTATTTTATTTGAAAAAAGTTTACTCTTTGGAAGTAAATTCCTTTCACCTCAAAGCCTTGAAGAAATGTGTAAGAAATATAATTTTACAGTAGAATGGGAGAGATTGACAAAATCAACCTATCTTCTTACAGCTAAGAAAATTGCATAATCACAAAACGAAGAATAAATAGAGTATCAGCGCCGTAATGCCTGGAAGTGTGGCATTATCAAGGAATTTGTAACTCAAAGATTCAACAACTGCTCCAATTACAGCCGTAACAAGAATTTTCCACCATACTCCTTGTAACATAATCATTGAGTTAACTGCGAGAGAGACTGTAACTGCAATAGCTGTTCCTACAAAAACAGCTAAAGACCCCTCCAAGCTTTTCTCTGAAAAGATTTTATACTTAATTCTACCAAAAGGTCTACCTATCAGTTCACCTAAGCCATCACCCAAACTCATGGTTAGATAAGCTGCTGTAAAAATGAATAAAAGATTTTGATCTTTTAAGAACCATAGAAGGACTAAGAGTGTAACAGCAGTAAATATTGAATTAAAAAACAATTCCCAAGGATTTGTTTCCTCTCTTGAACACATCTTGAATATTCTTTGAAGATTCTGAACTTGTGGTATAGCTGAAAGAATAAGGAAAAGTCCTAGAGCTAACAGCACTGAGACATAAATATCAAATAAATTATCGAAAAAATATGGGAAGAACGCAACAACTATATGCAAAATCATATGCCCTATCTTTCTAATCTGCCACCTTTTACATCCTACTGCTTTAAGCAAGAAAACAGAGTTCACAGTTACAATAATAACTAGAAGAGCAACTAGGTCACGTATCCAATCTACTTGAGTGATGTCAAACTCCATTTCTTCACGCCAACTGATTCATTCTGGTTTACATAACAATTCTTTCATTTTCATATGGAAAAAAGTATTAGAATGAGCAGGGGTTACAACCCATGCAGTATCAGCCCCTCTACCTGTTCCTCCAATAGCAATTACATCGTCCATGGAAATGACACCAGCATCTGCTGCCATAATAACAATTTCTGCACAAACCTTAGTACCTTGACCAAAGATTCTCAGAGTTTCAGCCATAATTTCAGCTGTCAACCACGTACCATGTTTTTTCCTAACTGCTCTATCAACACCAGCTAAAGCATGAGTAGCAGTTACAACCGTCACATCTTTAGATTCTAGTTCTTGAATTGCTTCAACAGGAATTTCCATTTCACCAGGTTCTCGAAATCCAGCTTGATGAGTGACGGCAATTAATTTAACTCCTGAAAAAGCTTTAATTGCTTTTAAAGCAGTGTTTCCTGAGGTTGTGGCAATTATAACTTGGTTAATATCACCCTTTTCTAGTCGTTTGTTCACCAAAGTAAAAACTTCTTCAGAATATTCACCTGTTTTGGGAAAATGAACAGTCATACAATAGGTTAGCATTATGTAGTTTATAATTTTTTGTCAAGCTATATATTGATGGAATTTTCTATTTTTTGGTGAAACAACTAATATTTGAAAAAATTTATAGGTGAGCAAGCAATTTTACAGTATAATGAGTATAAGTTTTGAGCTTGAAAAAGGAAAACTCAACGCGATTATGATTAATTCAAGAAAGATTATGCTCAATAAGGGACAGTTGGAAATCTTTGAAAAACTCCTCGAATGTGTTATGAATGCTATGCCAAGCACGAATAGAACTGGAGTTGAGGCAGTTTTAAAGCAAACTTGCCGAGAGTGGGAAAAAGTGAACGTCCGTCCAATAAATGAATTCAGATTTATTCATGCAAATGAAAGAATGAAAGCTTTTGATGAGATTTTGATAAAATTCTTCTTAACTCTAAGAGAAATAATGGTATATTCTCTTAATGCAGAAACTGTAGCTTTTCTTAGAAGTGCGATTCTCACTAGCTATAAAGATTTTCTAGAAGCAGAAGGATATGTAGTAGATTACTCCCCATGAAAGTGATTTGCTCAAATTAGAGTAGATATGCTCAATTATTGTCAATAAGAAATATATACTAGTTAGAGTTGTTGCTTGAACAAGGTATTATTATGAAGAAGAAATTCATTTTATTATTGCTTCTTTGTCTTTTGTCTGTCCTTACCTTGAGTATTATTACTACACAAATTCAAGCGCAGACATCACTAGAAATCCTAGTAGTAGGGGAAGACATCGAAGAAGCTCTACTTACAAGATTATCTCTGGATCCAATGTTTGTGATTACAGAGAGTAATACAATTGGATCTGACATTAGTGGTTATGATAGTATTGTTATTCTAGATTATACTCCTACCACAGCAGAAATCAATTTGTTGGGAGCTTTTCCTGGTGGAATTGCGGTCTTTATCTATACAAATCTCGCATCCAACGCTACTTTGTTAACTTCTCTTGGATTAGCTTCAAGTATCAACGGAACAATTACAAGTGGCAATTTTTCTTTACCTGTTCCGGTAACTGACACGTTTGGTGGAGATCCACCTCCCATTTTAGAAAACATTCAATGGAATTCAGTGCCCACGATTACAAACTATACTACCATTCAACTTGAAGGAACTACACTTATTGAAACTTCAGATGAAAGTGATGACCCCAATCTAGCACTAATCACTACTTCAGGAAATGAAAAACATTACATATTCAATTTCTTCCCAAGTATGGAATTCAACCAAGAGTTAGTAGAATGGCCATTTTTCAATTATATGTTATATTTAACTTTGAAATCATCAATTGGAGATCCGGTCAAATCCTATGCTGACTGGGATTATTCTCCAGTTCCTCATACTAAGGAAACAATAATTCTGGGAGTAGCTGTTTTGTTGACAAGTATCGCTACAATAATTGGTTTCATTTTTGCAAAGAAATATACGAAGAAAAATCCAATTAAGAAAAGCGATTTACAAGAAATTAGTAAAGAAGAGGAGAAAGCTGCAGGATGGGAAGAAGTCGGTATGCAGAGACAATTGGGTGGATTTTTGGTGCAGTTATTTGCAGGACTTCTCATCATCCTACCAAATGCAGTTATGTCAGCATTAGTTTTTCCATTACTCATTCTTCCAAGTCCTCAAGCGGTAGGATTTTACGATTTTACAATTCGATTCTTTGAAGCACTATGGTTATTCTTTGACTTAGGTACTTCCGTCATTCTTGTAAAGTTTTTCAGCGAACACAGAGTTAAACGACCTGAACAAGCAATCAAATATGTACAAATATTTGTTTGGTTCCAAATGCTGTCGGGGATTGCTCAATTATTCATAATTTCATTTATTGGTTCAATTGTATTCCCACACACATTCTTAGCACATATGTCTTGGATTTTTGTCACACACGCATTTTTCCAGTGGCCTGCGTTCTTTCTAGTATTTATGTATCTCTTCCAAGCTATGAACCGGATAGACATCTATCAAATATTGAATCTACTACTTTATGCGGTCTTCAACATAACTATCCAATATGGAATTATTGTTCTATTCAGATATACATTGGGACGAAATCCAATTTTTGGTGATGGATTAGCGGGTGCGATTGGGTATAGTGTTGGATTTTATGTTATTCAAATTGTATCGTTTTTTGTTGGATTACTCTTCTTTAAGAAATTAGGATTCTCACTGAAAACGATCTTCAGAATTGATTTTACGATGGCCGAAATTAAAGAGGCTTTAAAATTTGGTGTGAAATGGATGATGGGAGCAATTTTACCACCTTTAGGATGGTTTATTCAGTTATTCCTATTATCTAAATTCTTACCAAATTACACGCAACAACAGGGATTCTTCTCGTTAGCTTGGAACTTCGCAATGATTGTAATGCTGGTTGGTCTTTTTGCTCAAGGATTCTTACCAGCTATATCAGAGTCCTATCATGCAAAGAAACCTGTATTAACGAGATATTATACGGTCAGTTCTCTCAAATGGAGTGCTTACTTTGATTGGTATCTAGTTGCGGCTTTAGCTGCAGTAGGAGCAAGGTTCATAATAGGAGGTGCAGGTGCTGAATGGGCACCCGCTGCATCCTTAATTATCTGGTTCTTGGTCTTCCACTCAATTGGATATTTCTCATGGCTAGGTGATTGGCTTTTTGCAGGATCAGACAGACCAGGTATGGCAGCTATAAGCTGGGTGATAGAACAAGTAATCAGAACTAGTTTGCTAGCTGTGTTTATACCGCTCAATAGATGGTTTGCAGCAACATTTGGTTCTCCAATGATCGCTATACTGTTTGCATACTTCCCAGCTTTAATCATAAAAAACATCTTCATGTGGTGGCAAATTAGAAGAAATGATTATTTCAAATTTAAGTGGAAAGATCTTTATTGGCAAGGAATAATAGCTCCTCTTATTTCAGCTGGAATTCTTTATGGTATTCTTGAAGGCTTATTCCGTTTGATTTGGCAAGGAGAAATCATCACTTCAGTTGTGATTTTGTTAATTGGAACATTATTAGGTTTGTATATTTATGCTTTCATAGCAAGCTGGTTTGGAGCTTTTGATGATAATACATTAGAAGAACTTAAGACGGCTACAGAAATGGTAAAAGGATTCCGCTTCATGGCTAAACCCTTCTACAAAATAACTGAATGGGCTTCAAAAATTTCTCCACTCCACAATAAATTCCAAATATCAATTTTTAAAGAAGCTGCAGCTGAAGCTAAAGAACTCACAAAGGAAAAGACACAATTAGTTATCTAATTGTTTTTTCTTCTTTATTTTTTTGCTTTATGAGCTGATTGAATAGTACGCTGAATCCACTCTTCTATATTTGGATCTTTTTCCAATTCATTACAATAATCCCAATGTTCTCCAACTATCAATCCCATTAAAGCTATTTTTTTGAACTTTCTTGGTTTGTTTTCAAGAGTTATGAAAAGAAAAAGTAATTTTGCAGCTTTTAGTTTTAGTTTTTCCTTGTCTAATGAACAATCTAGAAGCACTTCATCGTCTTGTAAAGTAATAGCAACTTCATCAGTAGCAGTATTAACTGATGCAAATTTAGTAATAGCTAAAAGTGAATAGTTTCTTATCCAATCTATCCTTGAAGAGGTTTGAGCATGCCCAAAAAGAGAAGTTAAGCAGCCGTTTTTAATTAAATCTTGAAGTGCTTCTCGTCTAGCTGAATCTCCTAGAGAAGGGGTAGATATGATTTTATCAAACTTACTGCAATCCATTAAAGTAATTTTACCTTCCTTTTAAATAAACTTTGACAAAAGGATAATTTGAGAAAATTTTTAACTATCATTTAATTAAGGAGAATAATGGATGCTGTTACTCATGGTAGTGTGTCAGTTCTAATTGGGCTTATATTTGTTCAATTCTATCAGGATGTACCTATTTGGTTACTTCTTATCGTTATGTTTGTTTTTGGTATTCTTGTTGATTACGACCATGTTTTTTACTATCGTAAAAATTTCAAGGGAATCAAAATTTGGAATATTCCAAGATTAATCAAAGTATATTTCAAAACACTTGATGAAAGAGATGATTTCATTTATCACACTTGGTTACATGAACCCTTTGGAGTTTTAATTGTAGGAGGAATAAGTTATCTCATATTTGGGATAAAAGGACCATACCCTGAGCTTGCAATTCTTGCTTCTTGTTGCTATTTGGGGCATTTTCTGTTGGATTTGTTGTCTGGTAAAATGAAACCTTTAGCTCCATTTTACCCTAAATTCACAATTGATCTGAGAATTCTTCCTGCAAGCTCATTTACAGCTGCATCAATTACTCTAATTGCATTTTTGATAGGATTATTAGTGTATATTTTCATATAAAATGCGGTTTTCTCTCGATAAATTTTTGTATTCTTAGCTAATTGTACAATTAATGTCTTCTGATATTGTTGGAAAAATTCCATTTTGGTTGATAAAATTCGCAATAAATAATGTCTTCAGAAGGAAAATGTTAGAGTATAATAAGGTGGTTTTGCCTAAAGATGAGTCAAAATGGAAAAAAATGAATAATATGGTTTCCAGTAAAGCTCATAAATATGATTTTGAGGCATCCTTAGAGGAAGGGGAGTTTCAGATCAAATCTGTTGCAAATGGGATTATAAATATTCGAATTTCTAAGAATTTGTCAGATATTCCACAAACTGATGCAATTATACTTGAAAGTAAAAATCCTCCAACTTTAGTAACCACGATAGAGAAAGAGAAGATTACAATTAGCCAGGAATCAGGACCAATTGTATTTCTTGTTACTGAGATAGACACAAAAAAAGGTCAAATTATCTTTAAAGATGGATTTGGATTCCAAATATTTGCTGAAGAATTTCCTAGTTATCATGAAGAAGACTGGTATAAGGTAGAAAAATTACCAGAAGTTGGATGTGAGAATTATTATGGATTTGGGGAAAAAGGAGGACCACTAGATAAGAAAGGTGAAACAATTTCCTTCTGGAATACTGATTCATTTTCATATAACACAGATGATTCAAAATTATATCAATCACAACCTGTACAAATTGTAGTTCGATCAAACGGATTCTGCTATGCTATTGTATTTGATAATCCAAATCGTAGTCAAATCAAGATAGGTGACACTGATGATTGTTCAACAAAATACTATGTTAATGGGGGAGGAATCAATTACTATCTTATTGTTGGTCCAACAGTAAATAAAGTGTTTTCAAAATTAGCTGATCTTCTCGGTAGAGCTCCATTACCTCCAATTTCTGCTCTCGGTCATCATCAAAGCCGTTGGTCATATTATCCAGAATCAGAAGTAAGAAAACTAGCTTCGGAATTTCGAAACAGGAATATCCCATGTGATTACATACATTTAGATATCGACTATATGAATGAATACCGAATTTTTACTTGGAATAAAACTCATTTTCCTAATCCTAAGAAATTATCAAAAGATCTTCTAGAACAAGGTTTTCGTTTAATGGCTATGACAGACCCGGGAGTTAGAGTAGATCCCAAATATAAAATTTACAAAGAAGGAATTAAAGAAGGTCATTTCTGCTTAAATCCCGATGGTTCAGTATTTATTGGTCCTGTATGGCCTGGTGATTGCCATTTTCCTGATTTTACCCAAATAAAAACTCGTGAATGGTTTGGAAGTCACTTCTCTACCTTAACAAATGTGGGGATTAGTGGTTTCTGGATTGATATGAATGATCCATCTCTCTTTAACGATAAAGGAACAATAGAAGATGAAGTTATCCATCCAAATGAAGGTAACCCTCGTTTACATAAAGAGGTGCATAACGAGTATGGTCATTTAATGGCAAAAGCAGCTTATGAAGGATTAGAAAAACTGTTACCAAACAAACGAATCTATATCAACTCCAGATCAGCTTATTTGGGAACTCATAGGTATGCAGGGACTTGGACAGGTGACAATATTGCCAACTGGGACCATTTACAGATTTCAATTCCTATGTTGTTAAATATGGCTGCTTCTGGTCAATTAATGATAGGTCCAGATATTGGAGGATTTGCAGGAAAACCAGGAGCAGAGCTTCTTATTCGCTGGTATCAAGCTGGATGTCTGTATCCATATTTCAGAAATCATACAATTAACAAAAAGTGCTCTCAAGAACCATGGGCTTTTGGAAAGAAAACAGAAAATATTATCAGAAAGACAATTCAATTAAGATATTCCTTGATGCCATATATCTACACAAGTGTCAGACAAACTTGCTTAACTGGCATTCCAGTTTTTCGAGCTTTATGGATAGATTACCCAAATGATCCAATAGCTCAAATTGCTGAATGGTCAGAAACTGAATATTTGTTTGGAGATAGTTTACTTTTAGCACCAATTCTTAAGAGAGGTAAAAGGAAACGAGATGTTTATCTTCCTCATGGAAAGTGGTATAGTTTCGGTGGAGAACTTGTTTTTGAAGGTGGTAAAGTACATGAAATTGATGTTCCTTTAGATATGACACCATTGTTTGTTAAGGAAGGTTCAATAATACCTTACATTGAAAAACCGATTCAGCATACAGGAGAGATATACAACTCTAAAGTTTCTCTTAGAGTATATCCAACAGTTTCTCCAACAGATTCTACAGCTGAAGGAGAGATTTATCTAGATGATGGAGATTCTCTTGAATTTTTAAAAGGAGACTATGAGATTGTTAAAATCCAAGGAGAAAAGAAAACAAAAGACACATGGTATTTCAAAATAAAGCGAGAAGGAAAAAAGAGAAAATATATCGAATTAGGAGAAATAACAATTTTCGGTGAAGAAAAATCTAACTATCTTGTATTTGAAAAATAGAAATTTAATCAAGATGATTTAACGCTTTACGCCAAGTATATTTTTTGAAAGCTTCACCATATTTTGCAAATGCGACTCTTCCAAGCATAAGCATTCCTGCAATCTTGAAGGCCCTAACTGGCCATTCACCATAAGCTTCTTCATAAACATCAAAGAATTTCATTATTCTATCCTGTTGGTGAGTTACATCTACATATACACAATTGTCACTAGATGAATCTAAACTTATCATTGGAGTGTAAAGACTGATTGGTTTTCTATTAGGAGTTAAGTTGTCCCCATCATCATTATATCTTGCATAGGATATAGCGTCTAGTGTAATGTCATGAGTATATCTATGATCAGGATGTCCTATACCAATACTATGTGATTTTCCCCAGGTAATAACAATATCTGGTTCAAGCTGTTTAAATATACGTGCAAGTTTTTTTGC
>JAUWJS010000090.1 GCA_030607575.1 Candidatus Heimdallarchaeota archaeon
GAGCAGAATTGATTCTGACACCTGCGGAATTAGGAACTGAAGGATCCCGACAGAAATTAAAGGAATTATTAGAAGAAAACCCTGATTACTTCTATATAGGACAGCATGTGAATTCTTCAAACCCCAAGGCCCATTATCTATCAACTGGTCCTGAACTATGGAAACAAACAGAGGGAGAGATAGATCTTCTAATTGCAGGATTAGGTACAGGAGGAACAATATGTGGTGCAGGTAAATACTTGAAGGAAAAAAATCCAAATGTACAATTGATTGCGGTAGAACCTTTTGAATCACCTTATATCTCCAAGGGAATATTCAAACCCCATAAAATAATGGGAACAGCACCAGGATTTGTACCGGAAACACTTGATAAGAGCATAATTGATGAGATATTTCTGGTTAAACAAGCTGATGCTTTTGAGATGTGTAGAAAAGTAGCATTAAAAGAAGGCATTCTAGTTGGCATAAGCTCAGGAGCTGTATGTGAGGCAGCAAAACAAATTTCGAAAAGAGTAGAGAATAAGGAAAAGAAAATTGTTGTTGTTTTAGCTGATACAGGACAAAGATACTTGAGTGTGGAAGGATTATTTGTTTGATATTAAAGAGGAGTGGTGGGGCAGGGCGGATTCGAATAGACTCCTTTAAAATAAGGTGAAGGGAAGAGTTTTAAGATTGAATGGTATAATGTACGAGATGAAAGAGCAAAGAATTCTAGTATTTATTCTGGTATTCTATCTTACTTTAAATGTAAATATAATTAAAGCCAATAGAACTGATACTTTTCTCTTAACAACCACAAACACCTCTATTCAGGATAATGAAGCAGCAACAGTAAGTCAAACCAGTTCATTGTTCATAGATGATGACTCTGATTTCATCACACTTAACTTCCCTGGAAGTGGAACAAAAGGTGACCCCTACTTAATTGAAAACTATCAAATCATCACCACTGGTAGAGAAGCAGGTATTGATATTCAGAATACAAGTAAACATTTCATTATTAGAAATTGTAATATTGAAACTGACAGTTGGGGTATTCGACTAAATGAAATAGCACCAAATACAGCATCAATTATGGATAATGCATTCATAGATAATGATTATAAGGCTATATCCATCTACAATTCAATTGGAGTTACAATTTCTAATAATAAATTCAAAAATAATAGCGAAGCATTATACTTAAGGAAATCTAGTTTCTTAACTATATCTAACAATACGTTTGAAGAGAATTGGCATGGTTTGCACACTTCTGGAACTGATTCATTTATTATAGAAAACAACTTTTTCTATTCAAATGTAATTGCAATAAGCATTACAGCAGTTACTGGTTTTTGTATCAAAAATAATGTTTTTACAAATAATTCCAGATACGGAATGAATCTATTTGCAACAGACAACACACTGGTTTCGAACAATACATGCAGTGATAGTGGATGGCAAGGAATCATAGTTCGACAGTCGATGTTTGTTGATTTAAAGGATAACACTCTTACTAATGATGGTATACACATTGATTATTACTCGGTAGAACATGGACGTTTTTTAAATAATCAAGTTAATTCTAGAATTCTTGGATTTTTCAAAAATAAGAATGACTTAGAACTAAAAGACCCAATTTATGGTCAGTTAATTCTGTTAGACTGTAAAAAGGGAACCATTTCTAATCAAAATCTCTCAAGCACAAGCGTTGGTATAACATTGTACAATTGTGAGAAGACCACCATAATAAATAGTACTTGTAACAATAATGACGGTGATGGAATCCAAATTCATAATTCAGATGGATGTTCAGTGAGTAATAACACTTGCAATAATAATGATAATGGGATCAGTGTTGTAAACTCAAATCATTGTAATGTATCGAATAATATCTTACTTGGGAATTGGGAGAGCATAGAATTAACAAAATCTAACTCAGCAGAAATTAATCTAAACAAATGTTCATTTAACAAAAACCATGGAATAACAATAATAAATTCCAAATATGGATTTGTAACTAATAACAATTGTTCAGATAATCATAATGATGGAATTCGAATACTAAGTTCAAATTATTTCGTGATTGCTAACAACTCGTGTATAAATAACAGAGAGGAGGCAATTTACTTACTAACAACTACTGTTTCTATTGTTTACAACAATCTCTGCAAAAATAACACAAACGGGATATACATCGGACATTCAGGATTTAGTGCTATTCCTGAATTTGTACCCCCACCTCCAGATTCATATTCTGAAGTAATTTCTAATCATCTTGAAGAAAATAGTAAATATGGAGTTTATCTTAATCGACTGACTCAGGATAACAGCGTACATCATAATTCCTTTATTAATAATGGTGAGGAAGGAATAGCACAAGCTTATGACACAGGAGAAGGGAATACTTGGTTTGATGAGAAGACAAAGGAAGGTAATTTTTGGTCTAATTATACAGGTGGATTTTATATAATTGCAGGAGATGCTAATTCGATTGACAAATATCCATTAATAGAACCTAAAATTATAGAAATGCCAGAGATTTCATCAAGCTGGCCAACTTACCGAACAAAATTGAATCCATTAATAATATGCATAGGAATAGTAACTTCAGTTATTTTGCATCGTAAAAAAATCAAGAAATGCAAAAATAAAATTCTGAAAAGAGTGGTGGGGCAGGCAAGATTCGAACTTGCGACTTCCTCCACTTTTTGTCTGTAGGTTTTCCACCTTGCAGATGTCAAGGAGGTATCATAGCCAGGCTAGATCACTGCCCCCGTTTACCATTAGGTTTTTCGTCGTTCTCTTCTTTTTTGTTTTCTTTAAATATTTTTTGTTACAAATCTTTGTTTTCGCCAATATTTGTTGTTTCTCTTCTTCTTGTTTGTTTAAAATCTTCTTTTTCTCATTCCAATTATTGATTTGGTTTTTTTAAGTTTGCTCGTTTTCTGTATTTTTTCCTCCCAAGATATCATTTCGTTAAACTTTCGTTTTTTTCCGACTCAAAATTAAATTCTAATCCTTGTTTCTTTTTTCAATATCACTAGGTAACATTTATAAAAACTTCAACCGACATTCTATCAAAGGAATAGTATTATACTATTACTGTGCACTCGAGTGATTTATTATGGATAAAAGTGTAGCAACGTCTTTAAAAATCGTTGGTTTTCTCCTTGTTCTTACTTCTGCCTGGGCACCTATATACACCATTACTTTTGATTCTAACCCTACTGATATTGCAATTGTACCTTTGAATCCAACAGATATTTATTCAAACAACGGTACACTAGTTCGAATCTTCGGTTTTAAAATCGACTATAAAATGTTAACTTATAGTAGTGCAAACAACCTTACTCAAGAACGATTCCTGGAAGCAGAAATACCTAGTAGTGTTGTTATTCTCGCTGCAGCTCTGTGGTTTATACTAATCTTTGCCATAGTTGCTGTTGTTTTAGGTCAGGTTTTCCAAAGTGGTGGTTTTAAATCGAGGGGTACTGTTGCAGATATTGCTGCAGGAATTCTTTTACTTATGGCCTTGGTAGTTGCTATTTTATCAATGAGTCGAACAATGGTTATAGCAGCGGAAAGATACCAAGCTTTAGTAACGGGACAAACAGCAGCCTCAACGTCGCCTGTTACGTTTAACCCGAATGATTCTACACCTGCTTACTTTGACATTGGTTTAACTGGTTCAGTTGGTCCAGGATTTTACATATTCACTATTGGGATATTAATGATGGTAACTGGTATTTTTCTACCAGTCAATTGGCAACAAACAACCAGCTCCAAAATGTCAAGAAGAATTGGTGAAACTGGTGTTCTTAGATGGGTAAAAAACATAGCATCATTAAGATTAACTACTTACGTTACTCGTAGATTATTAACTCTTGTTCCTCTCTTCATCGCAATATGTGTGATGACGTTTGTAATGGTAAGCGGAATGGGTGATCCAGTAGCATTGTTACTACTTGGAAAACAAAGAGTAACGGAACAAGATAGGATAAATCTTACTAAAAAACTTGGTTTGGATCAACCCATTTATGTTCAATTCGTAGCCTGGTTTTACAACCTAATACGTGGTGATATGGGTATAAGTTTCCAATCAGGTCAATCAATTAATAATATGATTGGAGGATTAATTTGGGAAACTCTAAAGCTTCAGTTAGCATCATTTGCGCTAGCTTTGCTTATTTCGATACCTTTGGGTGTTTTAGCAGCAAAGAATCAAAACTCATGGATTGATTCAGCCGCAAGTTCTTTTGCACTCTTAGGTCTCTCAATGCCAATTTTTGTGTTTGGTTTATTATTAATTTATATTTTCAGCGGATATGGTTTAGGATGGTTCCCAGCTGCAAAAGCTCATCGAATACCCACGCCGACGCCTGTGTTTAGTTCTACGAACTGGCAATTATTCTGGTCAGGGCAGTGGGGCGGTGTTGGTGGATTTTGGAATAATGTAGGTGTAAGATTAGGGGATTCACTCCTCCATATGGCTTTACCAACTATAACATTGACATTTGCATTCTTAGCATTATACACTAGATTAGTTAGGTCAACAATGCTTGAAGTTCTTAGACAAGATTATGTCTTATCTGCAAGAGCAAATGGATTATCAGAAAGAACCATTACATGGAGACATGCTTTCAGAAATGTTTTGATCCCTGTAATAACCTATATTGGGTTGTTTATGGCTACTGCTTTAGCTGGGGCCCCAATCACTGAAACGCTCTTCACATGGCCTGGTTTAGGATACAAATATGTGGGTGCGGTACTACTTTTGGACTTCCCGATGGTCTTAGGTACGACGGCGATTCTGACTTTACTTATCTTAATAGGTAACTTAGTAACAGATATTGCTTACGTTGTGGTAGATCCGCGTATAGAACTATGATAAACAGGTGATATGAGTTGCAAAGAACTAAGAAACCACAAAAAGGGTCTTTTTCTAAAAGACTTGATAATTACTTAGTGGAAAAAAGATTACCAAGATCTATGTCTTGGGCTGGGGCACTAGCTGTGCTCTGGCAACACTACTACCTTAACTATATCGTACAATTCTTAGGGATTTTCTTAATATTTGGAATTGGATTACCATATGGTCTTATGGCATTCGGAGTTACCATGAGTGTAGCTGGTGTTCGACTAGGACCAATTGGATCTCCATACGCGTATTTCATTTATATAATAATTGTTGCATTAGTATGGGTTGGTGTAAAGGTAGGTTGGAGATATTACAGGAAGGTAACTGGTAAGAAGGAGATGATTATTGCAAAAGATGGAACTCTTCGAGAAAGAAGTCCGTCTCAATGGACACTTGTTTGGAGAAGATATAGGAAAAACAAAGTTGCAGTCTTATCAGCTACTCTCGTAGTTGGAATTACACTTCTAGCAATTGTTTATCCAATCTTGATGCCTTTTAGCCCTGTAGGAATTGCCCCCCTGTTTGATGCATGGAATGGCGGTGGCTCTTTAGCCAATCCAAATCTAAAGTATCCTGGAGGAACAGATATTCTTGGAAGAGATGAATTCTCAAGGTTACTTGCTGGTAGTGAAGTATCCTTAACTGTAGGATTATTCTCAACTGTCATGTCTGTTTTAATAGGAGTAACATTAGGTGCCCTAGCTGGATACTATAGAGGATGGACTGAGGAAGTTATTATGAGAATTACAGACATGTTTCTTGCTCTACCATTTCTTGTAATAGCAATTCTAGCTGTTTCATTCATCAGAAGAGGAAGATTAGTATTTTTGAGACGGATACCACAATCAATAGTTATTATTGTCGTACTAGGAATATTTGGTTGGGCAGGATTATGTAGGTTAGTCGCGGCTAACACGAAGCAAATATACAACTTAGATTATGTAAATGCTGCAAGAGTATTAGGAGCAAGTAATAGGAGAATCATTTTAGTCCATATACTACCTAACATTTTAGCTCCCATCATTGTTATTGCCACAATATCCATTGCTGGAGGAATTCTCTCAGAAGCAGGATTGACCTTTTTAGGTTTAGGGAGTCCAACGACGATTTCCTGGGGACAGATGGTTAATGAAGCACAAACGGTTCTGAAAACGAACCCAGAATTAGCGCTTCTACCAGGATTCGCAATATTCTTTGTAGTACTGGCATTTAACTTGCTAGGAGACGCATTAAGAGATGCGCTAGATCCAAGGTTAAGAGAGTGATACAATGGCACAAAATAAAAAAATACTAGACTTACGAAATATTTACACCTATTTTTACACTGAATCTGGTGTCGTTGAAGCCTTAGATGGTGTTTCCTTCGATGTTAATTATGGTGAACCTGTTGGTATTGTTGGTGAATCAGGCTGTGGTAAAACAGTCACTGCCCACTCCACTTTACGTATCTTACCTAAAAACGGTAAAACTGTTGCTGGTGAAATAATTTACAAGGGTGTTAACCTTCTTGATTTACCTGATCTTCAAATGAGAAGGATACGTGGTAAAGAAATAGCTATGATTTTCCAAGATCCTATGACAAGCTTGAATCCAATCTTTAAAATATCTGATCAGATGACTGAAGTCATTGCTTTGCATAGAAAATGCAATAAGAAAGAAGCTCTAGAGATTGCTATTGAAACTCTGGATCTAGTAGGAATTTCTGAAGCTGAAAAACGTATAACTGATTATCCTCACCAATTTAGTGGAGGAATGCGTCAGAGAATCCTTATAGCCAGAGCACTTGCTCTTCAACCCAGTCTTTTGATTGCTGACGAACCTACAACTGCTTTAGATGTTACAATTCAAGCACAGGTTCTAGAAATCATCAAAGAGATGCAAAAGAAGTTAGGGTTAGCTATGATGCTCATTACTCACAATCTTGGGGTTGTTGCAGAGACCACAAAACGGGTTCATATTTTCTATGGTGGTCGTGTTGTTGAATCTGGACCAACAGAAGAGATATTCCTTGATCCCAAACATCCATACACATATGCACTCTTTGAAAGTATTCCATCTCTGGAAAAAGACAAGACACGTCTTGAAACAATTCCTGGCAATGTACCAAGATTGATTAATCCCCCAAAGGGATGTCGTTTCCACCCAAGATGTAAATATGCAACTGAAGTCTGTTCTCGTGTTCGACCTCCTGAATTTAAGTTCGGCAAAGGTCGTCGTGTTGCTTGCCATCATTTCGAGGAATTAGATTTGCATATAGATATGGAAGCTATACGTGAGAGTAGAAAAGCTATAAAGGAGGAAGCATAAAATGGTTACACTTGAAGAATATGAAACAGTTGATCTTTTTTCCAATTGGGACCAAAAAACACAACCTATCATAACGATTGATAACCTAAAGAAATGGTTTCCTGTAAGTCAACAGTCAATCCTTTTCTCCCGAGTGGTTGCAAATATTAAGGCTGTTGATGGGGTAAACTTATTTCTTAACAAAGGTGAAACTCTGGGTCTAGTTGGTGAATCAGGCTGTGGTAAAAGTACTACAGCTAGAGTTGCTGTCAAGTTAGAAGAACCTACTGAGGGTTCTGTTTATTTTAAAGGAATAGACATCTTCCAACCTATGTCTCGTGAAGAAGAACTAGCTGTTAAACGTCAGTTACAGATGGTTTTCCAAGATCCTTATTCCAGTTTGAATCCAAGGAGAATGGTTCTTGATCTGATTAAAGAGCCTTTTGATATACATTATCCAGATATGCTCTATGAAGAAAAAGAATCAAGAGTCCTTGAAATTCTTGCAAAGGTAGGATTAGAGGATTACCATGCTTTAAGATATCCTCACGAGTTCAGTGGTGGTCAAAGACAAAGATTAGGTATTGCAAGGTCTTTAGCAATTCATCCAGAAGTAATTTTGTTAGATGAACCAGTTTCAGCTCTTGATGTCTCTGTGCAGGCACAAATCTTGAATCTTCTACATGACTTGCAAAAGGAGTTCAATCTAACTTTCATGTTTATTGCACATGATCTCAGTGTTATCAAACATGTTTCAGATAGAGTAGCAGTAATGTACCTAGGAAAAATCATGGAAATGTGTCCAACAGGAGAATTGTTCCGTAAGACAGCTCATCCCTATTCAGTATCTTTGCTTTCAGCTATCCCTCGTCCAGATCCTCGTATTAAAATGGATCGTATAATTCTTGAGGGCGATGTTCCAAGCCCAATAAACCCTCCTTCAGGATGTCCATTTCACCCAAGATGTTACAAGGCTCAAGAGATATGCTCGAAAGTTACTCCTCAATTAGAGGAATTACAACCTAATCACTACGTTTCATGTCATTTTCCAGAAATTTAATTTTCTACTTTTTTCTTATCTTTTTATTTTTGAATTGGTTCTGAACGATAGAGAGTCTTTTAACTTTCTTTGGTAAGAACCCCTTAATGCATGGGTCACAATATTTCAAGAAACGAACTTATACTTTCAAAGCATTCAGGCGAGATGTTTCCAAAATATTCAGAAATAGATCTCAGATTAAAGAATCTAGGAAAACAGAGAAGCTTTCTCCACAGTTCAGAGAGCGAATTATGTTAGCTGTAACAGCTGTTAATGGTTGCAGATATTGTGAGTGGGGCCACACAAAAGCAGCATTAAACCTTGGATGTACAGAAGAAGAGATAGAACAGATTATGAGACACGATTTCGGTTCTTGTGACCCTGATGAAGTTATAGGACTTGCTTATGCCCAACATTATGCTGAGGCAGGTGGATCACCAACAGAAGATGCAAGACAGAAATTATTGGAATTTTATGGTGAGCAAAAGGCTCGAGACATTCAACTATACATAGATATGATTACAATAGGGAACTTACTTGGAAATACAGTAGATGCTTTCGAAAGTAGACTAAAAGGTTTACCACCAGAGGATGGATCGTTTCTATTTGAGTTATTCCTCTATTCCTTAGGCTTTCCTTTTGTTAAAATCTTTAATAGGAAAGAGAAAAAGAAACGTAAGAGTCAGTAACCTTCTTCAAGATTTACCTCATTCAAGAATTTCTTCTTTCCTTCAGCAAATCGACTAATATTTTCTATTTGTTCATCCCATCTCTTTAAATCACCCATAGGGGATGCACCTCGGTGAGGAGATAAAATGACATTATCTAGTTCATGGAAAGGATATTCTGTTGGATATTTTCTTCCTTCTTCATCTTCTTCTGGTTGGTAATTATACCAAACATCTATTGCTGCACCAGTTATTTTGCCTTCTTTCAAAACTTCAAACAGGCTTTTTTCATCAATAATTGGACCTCTTCCAACATTAACAAGCAAACTGTCTTTTCCAAGCATTTCTAGTTCTTTTTCACCAATCAAACCTTCAGTTCTAGAAGTTAAGGGGACTGCAATAATGAGAATATCAATCTCTCTCAGAAATTTCGGGAGTTCAGCAAATGTATATTTTTCCACTGGTGTTGGTAATGACCCCACCTGTTTACTCCAATCATTTCTTAGGACTGAGAAATCTACATCAAATCCAGCAAGAAAGGTATGGACTTCTCTATTAACTGCCCCATAACCTAGTAAACCTATTTTTCTTCCGCGCAGAGGAATAGAAGTTGCGTAAGAATCTCCCCTCCTCCAATGACCTTCTGACATCCAATTGTGATGAAGAATTACTTTATTCGTCAATGCTAGTAAAATTGCTACAGCATGTTGGCCAGTAAAATAAGCATTACCATGCCCATTAACAAAAGCTATCTGTCTATTTTTTGTCACTTCTCTAAAAAGGGGTATTAGATGTTGTACGCCTGCTCCAGGATTAATAAAAAGTTGAAGCTTAGTAGCTGCATTAAGTAATTCCTTAGATGGACGCCAACCCATAATTATATCAGCTTTTGGTGCAAGTTCTAACAAAATTTGGTCAGAAAGATTATCGGGAAAAACCAGCTTAACATGGGGATATTCTTTTACTCCCTCTTCTAGATAATTTCTTAAAATATCGTTTGGCTTCCAGATACAAAGAACATTTATTTCTTTTTCACTCATTATAGATATGAAAAGATTACTTTGTTTTAACCTTTAGTCTATAACGCATGTCCTAACAAATTAAAACCTGTTATCTTTAAATCAGAAAGAATGGAAGAGTAAGAATTGTACTCTTCTAGATGGGAGAGGACTTCTAACCAAAAATTCATAATTTAATGCTCTTTATCTTCTTTAAACACTAGCTCTATAGTAAAGGTTGTTTCAGATGATGTTCAAAGAAGAATTAATTGATCAAATCAGGAAAGCATTTCCCAGAGCAGCTGCTGACTTCAACGGAAGGAAACGTGCATTCTTTGATAATGGCACTGCTACACTTGTATTGGGGCAAGCAGCTCAAGCTGAAACTGAAGCTCGAATCAATTGGAGTGCTAATGTAGGTGGTATTTTTGACGAATCCAGAAAAGCAAGTGAAATTATCCTTGCGGGGAGACAAGCGGTGGCAGATTTCTTAAACACTCCTGAC
>JAUWJS010000132.1 GCA_030607575.1 Candidatus Heimdallarchaeota archaeon
ATTGCTCATTGCCTTTAATTAGTAATTCTTCCTTTTAGGTTTTTAAGCATAAAACTAGTATTTATTCTGAAGCTAGCTAATAAATCTGCCTGGTGATTTTCACCTCCGCATTGCTTCAACCCCTTGCATTTCTCTTGCTAGCTTCACTCTCTTCTTCCTTTACCAAAAAGATATAACATATGAAGACTTTTTTCTTCAAGTGACATTTAAATGAGAGGAATGAGACGTAAAGAAAAAGCGATAGAAAGTATTGAAGAGATGAAGCATATTCTCCAAACAGTTAAGCACATAACTATTGCTATGTGTGAAGACAATGTTCCCTATTTAGTAACTTTAAGTCATGGTTATGATCCTGAGCAACATCGTATTTACTTTCATTGTGCCAGTGAGGGGAAAAAAATTGATATTCTTAAGAAAAACAACATTGTCTGGGGTCAAGCACTTATGGATGAAGGTTACGTTCAAGGTTCTTGTGATCATCTTTATGCTACAACTCAATTCAAAGGAAAAGTTACATTCATTGAAGATTTTGAGGAGAAGAAAGCTGCTTTACAAGAAATGATAAGAAAACTAGATAACAAACCAGAAGAAATTGAAAAGGCACAATTAACAGAGAAATCTATTACTAGAGTTGCTATAGGAAAAATCGATATTGAATACATGAGCGGAAAGAAATCAAAAGATGTGGTAATAAGCCTCTAATTTCAACGTTATATTGATAAGTGTCTGTTGTGGTATAACCAATTATGCCAGTAATGGGAAAATGTGGACATTGTGGTAAATCTTTAGATTCGGGAAAGAAGACTTGTGGCGCAACTTGGGCATTTTGCAACAAATGTAAATTACCATTACATCCACATTGTAAAGGTGAACACAGATTAGTTCATAACAGACAAGATTATTGGGCAAAAGTAGCAATAGAGGGAGAAAAGCAAGAAACTCTTTTAACAAGATTCTTTGCTTCTATTAAGAAACTATTATCTTTTTAAAGAGAAAAAACACTTTTAACTAACTTGTTCTAATTTTCATTATGGAATACATAAGGATGGGAACAACTGGAGTAAAAATATCTCCAATTATTCTAGGTACAATGCAGATAGGATGGAGAGTAGAAGAAGAAGAGTCATTCAAGATAATGGATAGGGCTCTAGAATTAGGTATCAATTGTTTTGATACTGCAGATGTTTACAGTTACTGGGCTGAAAACAGTCATGCAGGTAAAACTGAAGAAATAATTGGAAAATGGTTAAATGATAGGAGTACAAGGGATGATTTAATTCTTGCAACTAAACTTCGAGGTGCTATGTCTGACGATATTAATGATCGAGGCTTATCACGAAGACATGTGCATCAGGCAATTACTGGTAGTCTTAAGAGATTGCAAACTGATTGGGTTGACCTTTATCAGATTCATAGTTTTGATAATGACACACCTATTGAAGAAACATTACATGCACTGAATCTACTAGTAGAAAAAGGACTAGTAAACTACATAGGAGCATCAAATATACATCCATGGATGTTGGTAGAATCCTTTTGGGTAAGCGAAAAGAATGGTTATGCTCGTTTTGAAACAGTTCAACCACCCTACAGTATTGTTAGGAGAATGCTCGTTGAACATCAAATGGAACATGTAATCAAGAAATTTGGCCTTGGTGTCATCCCCTATAGTCCTCTAGCTGGTGGTTTTTTAACAGACCGGTATTCATCTGACGGTCCTCTTCCAGATACTCCACGAAGTGAAGGAGCACAGAAGAGATACTTTACTGAAAAGAGATGGAAAATACATGACACTGTAAAGGAAATTGCAAAGAGCAAGGAAGTTAAGATGACACAAGTTGCAATTGCATGGATACTAGCAAAGGACTTCATAACCGCCCCAATTATAGGTGCTAATTCAGTTGAGCAATTAGAAGAAAATGTTGTTTCCTTAGAAGTAAAATTAGATGAAGACGAAATAAAAAGATTAGACGAAGTATCTGACTGGGTAGCTGATTACGAGAGTATTAGATAATGTTCAGGAGCATGATTTATTGATAAAAAAGATAGGACTAATTGGACTGGGATATATAGGAACTACTATTCTGAGTGCTGTAAGTGAAGAAGAAAATGAGAATCTGGTCATCCAAGCTGTATATGATATAGACGATGTAAAAATGAAAGATGTTGCTGAAAAACATCCTTCAATCAGACTAATGCAACATGTAACAGATTTCCAAGATTGTGATATTATTGTAGAATGTGCAGTTCAACAAGTAGTAGCTGAAGTATTTGATGAAATAATAAAAAGCGATAAATATTTCGTTCCCATGAGTATTGGTGCATTCGTATCTCTCCCTAGTTTGTTTTCTAAATATCAAAAATTAGCTGAGATAAAGAAAAAAAACATTATATTTCCCTCTGGTGCTATTGGTGGATTTGATTGTGTTGAAACAATTAAATTGGTAGGCATAAAATATGCAAAACTCCAAACTAGAAAGCCAAACAGAGCCTTTAGGAACAACAGCTATATTAAATCAAACAACATCAAATTAAATGAACATTCACCTGTTGTCATATTCAAAGGAAATGCTAAACTAGCTGCAACATATTTTCCAAGGAGTGTTAATGTTGCTGCACGCTTAGCTCTCTCCACATTAGGCCCTGAAAAAACACTAGTTGAAATAATAGCTGATCCATCGATTTCAAAGAACATTCATGCAATCGAAATTGAATCTGAAGTTGGGACATATAATTTCCTTTTCGAGAATAATCCTTCACCAACCAATCCAAAAACGAGTTGGCTTGCAGCATTATCTGCTATCTATGCAATAAAAACTATTTAAATTTTTATGGAGAAAGATAGGTTTTCAATGAATTTCCTTTATTTCTTCAACCCTTCCACCTATATCTAGACCTGCATTTTTACCAGTTCCCTCAAAAAGTATCATTTCTCCCTCTTTTTTATTGAGCTTGATTAAACGAACCTTAAGTTCAGAAGTAATGCTTTCCAAAATTCTTCCAACCATAGATCCATCAATTGGAGAATGAAGATCAACAGCATTGGATTTAAGAGCTGTTATCTCAATCCTATACTTCTTATCAGTGACATGAAGAATAATTTCCTTTTCTTTTAGTTGAAGTTTGGTAACTTCTGCTCCAGTATAATTTGTAAATCTGTATAGTTTTTTATTGTGTCTAAAACCTACTAGATAGCCATCAAAAGCACTACCTAACCAAGGTATTTTAGCATATGAAGCCATGAGAGAAACACCTTCTTCATCGAAAGTGTTTGATTGCATCCAAATATAATAATGAGGAAAACTTCTACCATAATCCTTCTCTATGTATCCCTTACCATTTGTAAAATCGATTTTCTTTCCGTCTACTGAAAGCTCTCCTTCAATAGAATGATCAAAACCTAGAACGCCGTGATAGCATTCCATAAATGGAACTAGCTTATACCAACCCATTACGCCTAAGGATGTTTTTTTCTTAGACCAAGGTACTAATTCTCCTATTCTAATTTCTCCTTCCACTTTCTTTTCCTTCGAAGAAAGATTAAGTTTAATTTTTTCAGAGCTAAAATAGTTTTCTCCTATTTCGACATTGAATTCCTTTTTTGAGAACTTGAATGTGGAAACATCAAATTCAAAAAAAGTAGTTTCTGCATTTATACCATCAAAGAATTGAACAAAAGCTATTCCGTTTCCATTTTTATCATAAGAGATTCCAGGAATAATTGCATAAATTTCGTCTTCTTCGGAGTTTACAATTTTGAAGTACCAGCCTTCAAAGTAATTTCGTTTTTTATTTTTGCCTTGAAAGATTGAGTCATTCCAGATTTTTCGTAAAAAATATACCATCGATTTCAACTCTAGATTAGTTCTGGGGGTAAAAGTAATAGTTCAAACCTTTTAACGCTTGCTCTTTAACAATTTTTTTTAAAAATATTATGTGAATGATATTCTTTTTTCAAGATATGTTTTTGGTGTTTTTATATCTAGTTTACTTGTAAGATGCAGGGAGAAAGTCACTGCTGGTGACGTAAGCCTAGTGTCTGAAATAAGATGAATTAATAGTATTGGTGATAGATAATGAATGAAAAAAAAGCTAGAATGAAAATAGAGAAAGTTGAGAAGGACTGGAAGTATATATTAGAGAATAAAGCAGAACAGAAGAAGTTTGAATTCTATAATGGTCAGATGGTTTTCCACTAAACTTTAAATTAGTTCAGATTCTCTGTTGTCTGAATGGCTTTGAACGAGGATAATCTATCATCATCAGTAAGGATTGGAATAGATACAGGTGGAACTTTCACTGATTATGTCATTGTGACTAATGGACATATTTCTGCATGGAAGACCCCTACTACTCCTGCTGATCCAAGTGAGGGAATTATCTTTGGTTTCAACGAAATTATGGAAAAGTTTCACTTTCAAAAAAATGATGTAGAAGTGATTGTTCATGGGACAACAATAGGAACAAATGCATTTCTAGAGGACAAATGTCCTCCTATTGCTTTCCTAACTACAAAAGGATTCAAAGACATAGTTGAAATTGGAAGACAACAAAGGTCAGAACTCTATAATCTTAAATTCAATCAGAAATATCCAGTTAATTTCCAAAAAGATGTTCTTTACGAGGTTGAAGAAAGAGTTGATAGTAATGGAAAGATTGTCAAACCTCTTAATCTTCGTTCATTGAAAAATTCTTTAGAGATGTTTGAGTCGAAATCAGTTAAGAACTTGGCCATCTCCTTTCTTTTTTCTTTTCTCAACATAGAACATGAGAAGAGGGTAGCTGAATATTTTTCAGAGAAGGGTTACAATGTTTTTACATCTCATGAGATAAGTCCTCAAATCAAAGAGTATGAAAGGGCTGTTACAACAATAGTTAATGCTAAAGTTAGCCCAGTGGTCAATTCATATTTATCGAGATTGAAAAGTAAACTAGTAAATCTAGGAGTGGAATCACCTCTACTTATTATGCAATCCAATACTGGAATGGCAGATGTTGTTTCCATAGGTAAATCGGGCATACAAACTCTTTATTCTGGGCTTGCGGGTGGAGTCTTAGCTGCAGCTGGTAGTCTTGAACACTTGAACAGAACGCACTTAGTTTCACTTGATATAGGGGGGACATCCACTGATGTGGCAGCTCTAATAGATGGTCCAATTGTTTTAAGATCAAGAGAATTTAGAGGTTTTCCACTAGTTGCAAGTATGGTGGATGTAGAAACAATAGGTAGTGGTGGTGGATCGATTGCAGACTTTAAAGATGGTTTATTATCTGTTGGACCAGAGTCTCAGGGAGCAAATCCTGGTCCTGCGTGCTATTCTCTAGGAGGAGATAAGGTAACCTTAACAGATGCAAATCTGTATCTGGGTTATGTTCATCAGGATAATTTTGCAGGGAGTTTGAATATAGATAAAGATAAAGCAACTCTACAACTCAATAATCTATTAAATGAAATCAAGTCATCACCATTCCCTCTTGAAATAGTAACGGTGGATGAACTAGCATTATCTATCAGGAAGATACTAAACAATAACATTGCTAATGCAATCAGGGTTGTGACAATACAAAGAGGATTAGACCCAAGAGATTTTGCTCTGCTAGGGTTTGGTGGAGCTGGTCCTCTACAAGCTTGGGAAATAGCTCAAGAGCTTGAAATGGACGGGGTTATTATTCCACCCTTCCCTGGTGTTTGGTCAGCTTTTGGACTTGTCTGTTCAGACATTAAACACGAACATACACAATCCTATCTTCAAACTGAAGATGAAGTAGATTTTACCGAGATGAACGAAAAACTTAAGGAAATCGAGGAAAATCTGAAAAAAGTTCTTACAAGTGAAGAGGTTGGAAGCGAAGATCAATCTTTTGATTATACCTTAGATATGAGATATGTAGGGCAATCTGACTTTCTAACCCTACCCGTTACATTCCCAATTGATAAAAAGCAACTAGAATCTGTAACTGAAAAATTTCAATTGTTACATGATCAGAATTATTCTTGGTTTGATAAAGAACTCATAGTTGAGATAGTAAACTTATCTGTAAGGGGCGTTGGTAAAGTACCAAGAATAGAATTCACAAAGTTAGCTAAGGG
>JAUWJS010000169.1 GCA_030607575.1 Candidatus Heimdallarchaeota archaeon
GTTAGGTTATTTCGATATGTTTTATAACTCTCTCTTGAACAATGAGAATTAATAAAGATATAAAAACAAATATTTCAATAATTCTGTTCTGGAGATTAAAGATGTTAGCTAGTCAAATTATCATTTCGCTTTGTTTTGTTGCAGTAATCATTCTATTGTTTACTAACAAACTAAATCGAGCTATCGCATCTCTAACAGCTGCAGTAATAACCTATTTTGTTTTGGTATTTTTAGAAGGAAAAGAATTTGACATAATCGTCGATCTCTTGTTTGGAACTCCTTTAGATAAATTCGTCAATCTTCATGCCTTAATTCTGATTTTAGGTATGATGTTTATTGTACAGATATCCGATGAAGCTGGTCTTTTCCAGTTCTTAGGCGTCTTAGCAATAAAAATATCCAAAGGAAAACCGATTGCTCTAATGGCAATTTTGGCTACTTTATCAGTAATATTCTCAGCACTTATCAACAACATACTTACAGTAATGATACTCATTCCACTAACGATTACGATATCGCGTATGCTAAATATAGATCCTACACCTTACATCATCACTGAAGCTATTATGGTCAACATAGGGGGAACATTCTTCTCAATTTCATCGATTCCGAACATTTTAATTGTCACAGCTTCAGGTATCAGCTTCAATCAATTCTTTATCAATGTTGGATTATTTTCATTATTCATGGCAGTAATCACAATTGGATTCTTCATTTTTCTATATAGACAAGAACTTCGAGAACCTAGAAAAAGGATGGTAGACACACTCGAAGAATTCAATGTCTGGAACTTTGTCCCCAATAGAAGACTTCTCTATGCATCCATGAGCTCTTTAGTACTTCTGGTAGTGTTATTGGTGAGTGTAAATTCAGATAAGCTAACGCCCGATATAATAGCATTATCCATAGCAATGATTCTTACGATTTTCAGTACATTCAATGGACTGAAGCCTAAGGAAATAATGAAGAAAATCGATATCGAATTGATACTGTATTTATTAGGTATCTTTGTTATAGCAGGTGGTTTGGAAGTTGTTGGAGTTATCGATGTGATTGGAAATGCTTTAAGCGGTTTAGGAAGCAGTAATCCTGTATTTCAGTTTATTCTGATAATTTGGATCGGAGCATTTCTAAGTGCACTTATTGATAACATCCCTATAACAAAAGTACTGTTGCCTGTGGTTGCTAAGATGTCTACTGGGAGTAATTACTACTACTATGCACTCGCTTTCGGGGCCAACTGGGGTGATAATTTAACACCTTTAGGAGACAATGTTCTAGTTTTTAATCTTGCTGAACAACACAATCGTCCTATCAAAATCAAAACATTTTGGAAATTAGGTTTTGCTACTACAATCATTCAATTGATTCTTGTCTCTATCTACTTCACCTTCTTCTCCAGTCAAACTTATCTTATAGGTTTAATTCTTCTAATCTCCATAATTGCTTCACTTGGAATAGTTTTTATATTTTCAAAGTATGGTAATGACAAGACAAAATCATACTTGAATAAATGGGTAAACAAATTCAGATCGTTAATAATTTCATAATGGGATAAACATGATAATAAAAACATTAGAAAGGATAAAAAGAGCACTTCCAGAAGTTGAACATATCGTTATGTTCTATAATAATGGTACTGTCTATCAAACAACTTTTGAACAATTTGAGGAGTCAATAAACATCCCTAAAGTTGGTGAAGAGTTTGCTAATATTCTTTTAACTTTAAAAAAACTGTATGATTTATCGAATTATAAATTCAGTGGATATAATCAACTTCTCTTCGACACTGAAGATATCGATGTACTAATAATTAAAATTGGGGAGAATACAAATTTAGCTTTATTCTTCAGAAAATCTATAGAAAAAGGAGAACTGCAAATAGATTCGATTCAAAAATACACTACTAAAATTGGGAAACTTATAGATATAGGGAGAATCGAATTAACTGAAAGTGAAATCCGTTTAAGCGAAAGAGAACTTAAGAAACTCATTGATGAAATGGGTGAAAAACTACTGAAGCAGAATGAGTTAAACATTTTACTGGGAGCAACTTCTGATGATATCACAGAAATAGAAAAAGTTGAAAACGAAATTGTTGAACTAACTTCCTCTATAAAGAAATCAGAGATGGACAGGGATTCAAAAATAGAAGAAATATCTAAAATTGAAGAGAAGGTAAGTTCTGAAGAAGTGATGCTGGATCTAGTTAAGAAAGAGCTTAGACTTAAGCGACAAAATGTCAAAGCTCTAGATAAACGATTCAATGATAAAATCGAGAAGAAGGAACTTCTAGAGAAAGGAGAAGAGGGGCAGAGGGATGAAGAAAAATTAACCGAGATTTCTAAGGAAATCAAAGATTTAGAAGAACAAAAGGAAATAGCACAGCTTGAAGTAACTGCCAAGCAAGAAGAACTCAAGAATTTCAAAACTAAATTTGAAGAGGATAACCTTAGAATAAATGAGATCATAGAAGAAAAAGAGAAGAAAGAACTTACAATTCAAGGGTTGTACAAAGACTTAGAAGCTAAAATGGAAAAGGAACACGAATTAAAAGAAAATGTTGATTTAAAGAAAGATGTTGATAAATTAGCTGAAATTAGCCAAGAAATAGATCATTTGAAGGACCATATCGACCAGCTGAAAGTAAACTCTGAAGAGAAAAACAAGGAAATGGATGATCTCAAATCTCAAATTGATGAGATTAACAAACAAATTGAAAAAATAGAAAAAGATAAGCTAGAGATTCAAGAAGAAATTTCTGAACTCGAAGGACAAGTAGAAGAAGATAAGCAAAAGATTAGTGAACTAAAAGTACAACTCAGTTCAGAAGATGATGAGAAGAAGAGAAAGAAGATTGAAAAAGAGATAGAAAAACTCGAGAAGAATATTGATTATTGTCATGACTGCATGAATAAAGATCTTGAAAAGCTAGATAAGAACAAACAGGAATTAACAGAGCTTCTTGAAGATATGGAAATTGAAAAACGATCTCTGACTAGATCTCAAAAAGAATTTGAACTAAAGAATAAACAGCTAGAAGTTCTTTACAAAGAACTAGAAGCTGAATTGGACATACAAAAATCATTCACTTCAAGTATTGATCAGGAAGAAGAACACAAAAAAGCAAGCAAAATCAATAAAGAAATAGAGGATTTGGACAGCGAGATTAAATCCATTAAAGAGGGAATTACTGAAAAAACAAAAGAGCTTGAAGAACTAAAAGAGAGGATTGAAGAATCTTAATACAATCCTATTTTTAATCCCTTTTATCCTGATTTTCATTTTAAATCAAAGAAATTTTCCAATTTTCATATCTGAGGTTTGAAAAGGCATCGGAGAATAAGCTTATTTATTTTGAAATGATTAAATATTTTTGAATTTCAGCTATTTTGTCGGTCTAATAATTGGGATAGGTGCCATTCCAATTATTGATTTTCCAATGTATTATGCTTACGCACTTATATGCCTTACTCCGTTAAGTTTTCGGATAATGGAAATGATGCATTAAAGGTTATAAATGTCTTAACTCTCAATTATAGGACTAAGAAGAGAGTAGGACATTACAAAAAGAACGGTTTGCTAGATTACTGATTTGGAGGATAATATTAGACATTGATGATTGGCATTCTTACTCTTGCAAAAAGCAAAAGTGGTTAAAATGGTCAAGGGATTTAAAAGTAAAATAATAACAGGTTTTTTAGTTTTTACAATTGTTTGTATGATTTTTTGGAATTCTTCAACTGAAGCTATGACTTCTGATAATTCAACGAGTTATTCAATTGATATTGATTTTAGTAATTTACTTTTCCAGATTGAATGGGTCTATCCTTTGGAATGGTGTTCTGAAACTCCGTGTATTATAGATCTAGACCGAGATGGTGTACAAGAAATCGTGACAACAGGCTTATGTCTCAGCAGCACAGGTGAATTAAAATGGTCAAAATCCACACTGGTATCTAGTCCTCAATCCTCATGTGTTGTTGCAGATATTGATAATGACAATTATGTGGAAATAATCTATGCTTTGTCAGGTCAAATATATGTCATGAATCACGATAGTTCCTATAAGTGGGATTATACTAGAACTGATGATAATTCTCTTTTTACATCACCATGTATTGCTGATGTTGATGGAGACAAATTATTTGAAATTATCACCAGCACTCATTGGGATGGTCTCTTCTGCA
>JAUWJS010000120.1 GCA_030607575.1 Candidatus Heimdallarchaeota archaeon
CCTGCTAAGAAAGCTCCTACTAAGAAACCTGCTAAGAAACCCGCTACAACCAAACCTGTTACAAAACCAATTCCCAAAACTACTACTGTGAAACCTCCAGCTACAAAAATGGCACCTAAGAAAGCACCAATTAAGACTTCCACAAAACAAACTACCTTATTAGATTTAGCTACTAGCACTGGGCAGAAGAAAACGTCTTCAAAGACGAGTAAAACATCAACTAATTCAAAGGGTGGAGATAAATGACAGAAATGAGCAATTTTATTTTTTCAAATTCAACAGTTTTACCTGCAACAGAGCGTGCAGTAGGTTTTAGTAAAGAAATTATTACAAGAGAAATGTATGGATGGGCGAGAGATACTTTTGATTTAAAGAGAGGGTCTTTCGTTTTGTTTCTACGAAGTGGTAGAAAATGGTATCTGCTTGAATCAACCAGAAAATTATCTAGATATCCTTTAGAAAAAACTACTATGAGTGTTAGTGTTAAAAGAGCTGTTACCTTGGATACAGTTAGAGCTTTAAAGAAAGATCTTCTAGAAAAAAAGGAATATTTCATGCCTTATGGTGTAACTCATGTAGAAACAAAATCATCTCAAGATACAAATAACTTGCTTGTTGAATATGCTTTAGATTTTCTAAAACAAGCTATTTCTACTCCCTCTGACGCATCGTTTTATATTCCTTCTAGAAGTGGATCAAATGTGGGTTTTGATGAAGAACAAGAACTTGTATTAATCGGTAGACAGCTGATTGAACGACAATTTAGAAGCCTTTCTTCTGTCAGTTCAGTAGAACAAATGACCATAATTATGAAAATAATACATAATATTCTTTCGAGAGACATTCACAGCACAAAAAGAGATATTTTCTATATGGATGTTAATTCATTTGAAAAGCAGTCAGTTTCAGATTCCTTAGTTGAAGATCTCGGTGCAATGCTTCAGGTAACTCGATCTTCTCTTAATGTGAGTGCATCCTCGAAAGGAATAGTTGTTGGAAGAATTAGCTTCAAGGAAAAAGGAGATTTAATCGATTGTAGAGCAATCGGTGCTGGGAAAGCTATCTCCCCCAATATTGATGATATAGACGATTTTGATACTGATGCAGAAATGTGTTTAGTTATAGAGAAAGATGCTGTTTTCAATCGTTTAGCTGAAGATCACTTCTACGATTATGTTCCAAGTATTTTGATAACAGCTAAAGGCCAACCTGATATAGCTACTAGACAGTTTCTTAAGAAAATAAACGATGATCTGAGCATCCCCATATTCGCAATAATGGATGCTGATCCTTATGGTTTTGAGATTATGAGAGTTTACAGTGTTGGTAGCAAAGCGTTAAGCTTTGAATCAAGCCATTTAGCTGTTCCTAATATTAAGTGGTTAGGATTACTTCCAAGTGATTTATCTCAAGAAAGTGGATTTGACATTCCCCGAAGTGCTTTACTTAAGCTAACTTCTAAAGACATCCACAGATCTAAATTAATGTTAGAAGAAGAGTTTGTGAAACGAAAACCAAGATGGGAAGAACAACTACAAATATTACTTGCTAGTGGTTACAAAGCTGAAATACAAGCCTTAAATGCAAGAGATCCTCAATATATTACAAATTTCTATTTACCACAAAAAATAGAAACAGGAGATTTTATCTAAACCGATAAGGGGATAAAAGCTCTAATATTCAATATAAGGAAAAAATGTGAGAAAGGTTTTTACTCAAGTTGTGTAGATATAGTTTATTTTCTCTTCAATATTATATCTATTGTTGAGACTGTCTTAGGTGGTATGCCTTCTTCATTAGAAATTATATCTTCAGAACCGATTATAACATCATCTACTTCTACCATGTCTTGTAAGAACTTTCTTCTGGTAATTTCTGCAATATCTACGGCCTTTGAAATCTGTCTTCCACGAGCCTGAATTGAACACATATCACTCTTGTTGAGTATTGTAACTGCAACTAAGACATAACTTATGGTATCTTTCTTGCCGATGTAAATTATTTGGCTTTGTTGTTTCTCAGGTTCTTTTGTAGTATCTTTTTTAGCAGTAGTTTTCTTGGCAGTAGTTTTCTTAGCAGTAGTTTTCTTAGCAGTAGTTTTCTTCTTAGGTTCTTCTTTTTCAATTGTTTCTTCTTCACTCATTTTGTTCACCTGTAACCAGTTTTCATAATTACGCTTATGAGCAAGTGATAGAAGTGACCTTGAACACGTTTAAAAATTTTTCCTATTTTAAAGCGTAAAAACTATAAATGTATGGACATCTGTTTCACAAGAAAGGTTCCTAATATGAGTAGGTTGAAATGCAAAAAAGACGTTTTCTTTTAGATTCTTTGCTGTTTTCTGTCAGTGTGTTTTCTTTTTCTATTATCCGTTTAGTTTTCGATTTGTATTTACCTAAGAATGAAGCAAATACAGATTCTCTACTTTATGGAGTTAATACAAAAAATTCAATTTTTCTCTCTATAGGTATAATAATACTCTTTTTCTTGTATGGTTGGTCCCTGAGAAGATGGTTCATCAAGAAGAATCTAGAATCTAAAGACAATTCTCTTAATCACATCTTAATGATTTTTTTGCCAATTTTTCTTATTCTATTAATCTATTCGATTATAGTTTCCTTTCTGAATCTTCCAGAATTACATATCTTTATTCGAGTTTCATCTATATTTCTAGAGAATCTACAGCTGATTGCAATCGGTACAACACTTGGAGTTTTTCTATTTCCTAGAATTGAGAATAAGATCTGCAAATTGCTGAAGAAAGCACCTATAGAAAGTAAAAGTGACAAGTATGGTTTAGGCTTGTTTCCAAAGCAATTAAAACAGAATTTAAGAAATTTCAATAATTTTCTAGTGATTGGAATAGCTGGTGTAATAGTAGTTGGGAATCTAATTGTTATCATTCTTTATCCATCAATTAAAGCTTCAGTTGTTGATGCAAGTTTAGATTTCTTTTACCCAAACTTTTGGTATCATTTTGATCCGATAAATGGTTTAGCTCAAGAGTTTTTCAAGAAGACATCATTGCCTTCAAATGTTGTTTTTGATTGGAAACTTGCTCAAGCTATTTTGTCAATTCTTTTGATTTGCTTAATTCTCTCTATTCTACTCCTGAAAAAGAGAAATACTGAAGAGAATAATCAAACTAATCTTGAGAATCTTAAAGAAAAGAAAGCAGAAAAAACCCAAGAAGATATAGCTTTTCAAATACTTAATCCTGAAATTAAAACACTTGATTTTATACCATCACATCTTATTGAATCTAAAACACCAAAAAGATATGCTATAGTGCTTTCTAGAATAAATAGCAGTAACTCTGTATCGGTAATGAAACTGATAATTCTAAGCATTTTTTCTACATTGTTTTTCATTAGCATTTTTCAAAATATAGATGTTCTTGGACCATTTTTGTCAGATGGTAGAAATTATACTAGTTTTGTTCATCTAACTCAGTCATTTTGGGAGGGTTTTGGTGAAGAAATCATGTTCAGATTACTTCTATTTGGATTACCTCTTTTTCTGATAAGAGGTTTGATTTATCTTATCCAAAAATTGGTTGAATATAGTTCAAGAACAAAATCTGAGAATGTTGATGAAACTTCTATCCTTGTTCGATATATCAGAAGTAGGCAACCAGGAAATCTTCTTTTCTATTTAACTGGAGGTTGGGGAAAAGTAGATAGACTAACAGGAATACTAATGATTTTCTCTTCTATCGCTTATGCCTATGTTCAACCTATATATGGTTGGAATCTAGGGAAAATGATTTACACCTTCATTGTTGGATTAATCTGTGGATATGCTTTTTGTAAATTTGGAATTCACACAGCTATTTTCATTAACATAGCAACCGAACTAATACTGGGTTGGATTTTCGTCTCTAGTAATGGTATTATCCTCAATTCTCCATTTCTATTGCTTTCTAGTATGTTTTTTGGTTCAATTTTAGTTTTTAATGTTCTTACACTAGTACTTCCTAAAATCTTTAAATTGGGTAACCTATTGTCAAATTAGTACACTGAAATGTACAGGTAAATTTCCAAACTAGAAGAAGTGAATATTTTGAGCTATGGAAAAAAATTATATCTGAAGATTATACTTGCCGGTGAAGCTGGGGTAGGAAAGACAAGTTTACGCCGCTCATATCTAGGTGATGGTTTCATTACAGAACATCTCCAAACTATTGGTGCTGATTTTGCATCCTTACCCAAAAAAGTCCAAGATTATTCAATTCTTTTCCAAATATGGGATATAGCGGGACAAAAAATCTTTGAGAACCTTCGTATGATGTACTATAAGGGTGCTTTGGGGGGTTTGATGGTGTTCGATGCTAAGAAATTGACTACTTTAAAGAAGTTGGACCAATGGATTATAGAATTAGAAACTGGAACTGGAAGAGGAATTGTTCCATTCTCTATTTTAGGAAACAAAATGGATTTAATATCGCCTGCTACTCGTGAGAAAATTAGAGCAAGAGTTTTAACTTATATTCAAACTTTGAACAAAAAATACAAAGAGAGAGGTTTTAAAGTAGAGTACTTTGAAACGTCAGCTAAAACTGATGAGAACGTCAGTAACGCATTTGAAAACCTGGGATCCAAAATTATTGACTTCATTCAGTTTAGGAAGGATATGAGGAGGAATGGTATTTGAATATAGATACTTTACGAACTTATCTCCAAAGTAATCAACAAGACAAAATTCCTTTAGGAAATCTCAAAGTACTTCACATATTGGTTGAGTTGATGGCTGATAGTGATGAAAGAGTAAGAAAAAAGAGCTCAGCATTAATTTTTAGTATGGAATTCATTCCAACAAAAAAAATAGTTGAATTTTATCTTAAAAACCCTCATCCACATATTAAACAAGTAGTTATTAAAAACCTGAAGTATTTTATACCAATTCTCTTTGAATATTTAATTAATGATTCTAGTTTTGATTTGATTTATGATATTATTTCTCCTCTTAAACCAGATCAGTTGTTTAAATCAATTCAGGAATCTTATAAGGTTGTTCCAATCTTGTCAACTCTGACAGAACTTACCTTGAGAACTTGTGATTCCGATTTTTCTAATCTAGAAGATTCATTTATCACTTACAACTTCATATCTTTGCAAACAAAAGAGATTAAGAAAATTCTATCTTATAGAATAAAACAATCTAACACTATTTTTCCTGAATTAACACTTCTTACAGTTACGAAATTTCCTGAGTTAGCAGTGCTAATTATCAAGAATATCAGAGATATTATTTTGAATGATAAGAGTGAAGTAAATATTCAATATGGATCTTTAGCATTGATGTTGGTTGATGAACCAAGAAATAGTGATGTCTTAATAGAACGACTTTCAAACAAGAATGATTCAACTGAAACTAAACTCACAATAATTGAGGCTTTAGGAAATTTAGGTAATGATAATGCATGTGAGATTCTAATTGAACAATTCGAGAAAGAGGAGCCCTTAGCATACTATGCAGCTAGATCTCTTGCCTTGCTTGGTGACAATGTTCTTCCATTACTTATCTCAGCTCTTGAAGAAGATAAGAATATCCCTTTCATAATAGAGACGATGAAAAGAATTGGCGAATCAAGTTACGATCATTTAATGGTCGCGCTCCATAAAGGTAAGAGAAATGTTAGAAGAAATGCTGCTCAATGTTTAACTCTTGTGATGAGCGAAAAATATGGCTATGTAGGAGCAATAAGATTACTCACAGGTCAATTAGCAGGTAAGAATCCTTCTATTATAGAAGCTGTGACTGAAGCTTTGTTAACCTTAGGAACACCATCAATAAGGGTGTTAATTGAAGAGCTGATTGAAGATGATCTGAGGTTAAGAAAGAACGCTATAGAGGTGTTGCACTATTTTGGCTCTGATAATATTGACTTATCCTTAGATGGTCTGCTAGATGTCGACCTTTCTCTAGTTGTAAAATTGGGTATCATTTTATATCTATACTATCCTACTGAAGAACTGCAGAATCTGGGATATTCCTTCGCTCTTCGATCAGGAAAGTTACAAAGTAAAGAAGATGAAATATTCAGTATAGTTTTGAAATCATTGAGGGAAATCGATCATGAAATAAGGGAAAAAGGTTGTAGTATAATGCCACAATTTGGAGCAAAAGCTGTTCCAGCTCTGTCGGGCCTTCTCACAGACCCTAATATTCAAGTTAGAAGAAAAGCAGTTGAATCTCTTAGAAGAATTAAGAACAAAAGAGCTCTAATAACTCTAATAAATGCAGCAAGGAAGAGTGATGACATAATTGCTGAAATATCTACTCGTGCTTTAGGAGAGTTGAAAGACCCTGGAGTTATCGATGTTATCATCAACAATATGAAAAGACCAAAACAATTAGTTCGAGATGCAGCTGTTTATGCAGCTGTAAATATTGGAGCTCCAATTGCAAAGAAGTTATTTGCTAATCTTAATTCTCCTAACAATAATTTGGTTAACGCTACAGTAGATGCTATTGGTCAAATGGATTCGAGAGTCCTTGAACTGATATTTTCTAATCTAAAATCAAAAGATGAGAAGTGGTTTAGAAATCTTCAACGTATTGTAGAAAAAATGGGTGAATCAGCAATTCCAGTCCTTAAAGCCAGATATGATAAAGAGAAGAATGAAAAAGCAAGGACTAGACTTATAATCTTACTATCAAAAACAAAGGACACTTCAATAATGTTAGATCTCATTAAAATGATA
>JAUWJS010000134.1 GCA_030607575.1 Candidatus Heimdallarchaeota archaeon
CATATAAAGTTGTTTCATTTCCGTACTCTATAGATTCGAAATCGAAGATTATCGGAACACCATCATAGAAGGTATTAATTGTTATTAAGGTTGGAGCAAATAGACCAGATTTTAGAACTAGAGGAATTCTATAATTCATATATAATCCTCCAGCAGAACTACCTCCACCTGTGTCTTCACCTCCTCCATTTGGCGGTGGGATATCTCCTGAACTAGGACTCCCAGCGATTGTATACTCGAAAGTTGTGTTAATTAAAAGGTTACTTGAGCCTAAAACTAACAAGAGAATAAATAAAGACTTAATTCGATCGTGTTTCATCTTACTAATCCTCTCCTTTTTGAACCAAAGTACGTGAGTAAAAGTTTCTCTGTTAGAACATTTGTTGGTGCATCTATTACTTCTATGTTTAAACCTCTAATTTTTCGTTTGAACTCATTGATTTTTCTAATCTCGAGGCCAATTTCATACATGAACTTACCTCTTTCAAGTAAATTACTAAAATTAATTGTCTTAATGTCTCCTGTTTCAGGATCTTGATATTTTATTTGTCTAGGATTTTTAGGAAAGAGAAATTCTTCAGGGTCATGAATGTGAAAAAGTTTGATATCGTGATGCTTAACATTAGCTACCCTGAACCCATCCATTGCTTCCTCAAGATTTCCATGGAGATCTGTAAGTATTATAATAATCGATCTTCTTTTTTGTGCAAGGGCGATCTCCCTTACAGTTTCACCTATATTTGTACTACCAAATGGTGCCATCTGCAACATTTCATTGAAGATGCGATAAAGGTGTGTTTTTCCACCTCTAGACGGAATATATTTGTGTATTTTATCAGAAAATGATACCCATCCAAAATTATCTCTGTTATTCATAACAGTGTATGCAAGAGTCGCTATAGCTTCAACTGCCATTTTGATTCTAGGATTTGGTTCTCCAAGCATCATAGAGTAACTGGTGTCTAACATTAATATTACATTTGTATTCCTTTCTTGTTCATAGTCTCTGACAATTAATTTGAATGGAACTCTAGATGAGGCATTCCAATCTACAAATCTAAGGTCATCTCCTTCTGTATATTCTCTTAAATCTGCATATTCAGTACCAGGTCCTCGGAAAATGGAATGTCTATGTCCTTGAAGAAAGCTAGTAGTTCTCTCTTTTGCAAGAATCTCCAATCTTTTTAGTTTTTTTAGTGGGATTTTTACACTATCTCTCTTCTCTTTCACAGTTTTTGGTTTACCTGCTACTGTCACATACTCACCTTCGTTTTACTAGTTCTTCATAGATTTTTATCGCAGAATTGAGTGTTATGTCACCTTGTTTTAGAATGAAATTATCATCCCAAAGCAAACTGTCAACTACCTTGAATACTTGAGTAGCTTCCTTGTGTAGTTTTTTATCATCTTTAATTATATCTAAGACTAGATTATTTAGACCCACCAGAGATACTATGTTAACCTCACCTTTAACAATTCTAGAGAGCATTTTTTGATATGTCTGAATAATTTTTACAGATTCTTTTCCTTTCTTCTTTATTTTACTCATATCAATTACTAGTGGTTCTTTTTCTTTTACTCGCTCCTTCATTTCATCCTCTAGAATTTCATCAAGTTCTTTATCCACCCCTCTCGATATTCTCATTTTCTTCTTCATGAGAACTGAAATAAATGCGAACAATGGGAAGAGGTTATACATCCAACTTGGTTCATGAATGCCCTTCTGTTCTAGATATTTCATGAAATATCTATTCAATGATAAGACTACTACTAAAACAATAAGGAATAAATTACAAATAATCATCCATGAGTAAGAGGGATTATTTGCATTCATGAATATCATTACTACTGAACTTAGAAAGAACCAAATGGCCATTGCGATAAAAACATAGCCTTCTTTTTGCCAGTATACCCATACACCAAGAACACTTGATGCTATAGTAACTGCATAAAATATCAAAACTTGAGTTACCGTAATTCCTGACCAAAATGTGAAATAGTATCCTACTAACATTATTGATGCGAACATTGTTGCTCCAATTGCCACCTGGAACATTTGTCTTGTTTGACTTTCAATTTTAATGTCTTGCCTAAACTGCTGTCTATCAAGACTACCTCTGAATTTCTCATAATTCTGATAAAGAACTGCGAATAGTAACCCACCTAGAAATCCAATGTTTAAGATAGAAATAAACTTAGTAGTCTGATTCAATGGTCCTGCATCTACTTCATATACTTCTATAAATTTGGTGAAGATATCTCCATGGAAAGACATTGGAGCAAATATGATAATTAATACAACATACATTAGCCAGAATAAATTGTTGGCGGAACTTATAAGATCTAGAATTACAGGTGGTTCAGCAACTGTCCATTCTGCGCCACTAAGAAATCTTGGCATCCGATCTTGAATATATCTTGCCCGAATGATTCGTTCTAGAATTTCGGCTCCTACAATTATCAAACCAATTATCGGTAAAGCTATCCATATTCCTAAGCCATTGGGATTGTTTCCTAAAAGAAGCAGAAATAGATTTACTCCAGTTGCATTGGCAATACTTTCTCCAGCTCCTGGTACTGTTGCTTGTAGTATAGAAAAAAGAATTACGATGAAGAAAGGAGTCAATTTTAGCAATGAGTACCATATTTTTTCAAGTCTGATACGAATACCAACACCTCTCGCTGTTTCAACAAGTGTTGCGTTCAACTCATAGGGGTATAGTTTACGTGTGCCCTTTATTACAGCTCTTGATTTTCCTTTGAATATTCTTGTTCTCATTCCAAATGATCTCATTAATACGTCCATTTTTTTCATGGACCTTTCAAGTGGTGTTGTAGTTTCTTTGGAACTCATTTTTCATCCTCTCCTTTTTTTGTTCTCTTTCTCAGTCTTTCTTTGATTTTCATAGAAGCAACAAAGATTGAAGGTAATGAGATAATACCCACAATAACTAGAAAAATGAATATCCACCTAACGAATGTTTGTGGATCAGGAAAACCTGGAAGATTGATTACTGGCAAAGCTCTACTTTTCTTCACTTCAATGTATGGTTCATCTCCAGGAAATTCTGCAAAGAATTCCTGAGCATAAGGTACTCCAGTACTATTAGCTATAATCTTGATTGTAATATTAAATCTGTCTTGATCTGGTGGTAGAAGGGTTTTGTTAAATTTGTAGGTTTCATCTATATTTGTCAAATTCTGATTTATAATCTCTGAACCATAGGAGTGCGGAACAGGGTCATCTGGATAATTGTATAAGAAAGAAACCAGAGTTAATGAAAGATTCTCGCCTACTGGCAATCCTGTAACCTTTATAGTAACTGTAATGTTCTCATATTGATATTGTTGCCAAGTTAGAGGAGCTTGTGATACCACCGTAAAGTTGGTGTTTTCATCCATCTCAAAGGAATAAGTGGGTGAAGTATAAACACTCTCTTGTCCTACTGATTCATAGATTGGATAGAAGCATCCAATTAAAAGTGATACAAATATAAGGTAAAGAATTTTTGATTTAATCCTCATTTCTGCTCTATTCTCCATTTTTCTATTTTTTCAATTAATTTCATTACAGATTCTAAGTAATCTCGAGCTTGCTGCTTATTATAGTAGATTTGCTCATTACTCATCCAACTGTTTGAAACTGATCTGCCAACTGAAAGAATCTCTAAAGTTTCGGCAATAAGATTAGTTGGAACATACTTTCTAACTGTTATTTCATGAAGGTCTTCAGACGAAGCTAGCAAGTTTACAGGTACAATTCTACTAAGGTATCCTAGTAATTCCCAGTACTCGCCCAACATTGCTTTCCATGGTTCTGCTGAAGGATCAATTTCCTTAGCCTTATTCATAGCATGTAATTGTATTTCTTCAACTGAAACAAGCATCTCGTATTTTTGCTCCTCCTCTTGAATTTTCCTCAACATCCTCCTTCTAATGATGAAGTAGGTTAATAGAAAAGCTAGAATTGGTGCAATCAGACCTAATAAACTAATAAATATAAGATTTCTACTCAAAGAAGCTCTTTGTTCTTCTGTTATTTTTGTTTCTACTCTAAAGTGTTCAAATCTTGCAGATTGATTTTCTATAGCTTCAATTACATCAATGAATGAATAAGTAATTTGAGTTGAAAACAAATCATGATAAGGATCTATTTCTCTATCTTCATGAGTGAAAGTAACCTTTCTTCTTCCTTCAGGAGTCTGGCTCAAGGTGAGAATACTTTCAGGAGATGCACTGTACAAAATAGCTCCTTCAGGAACTATAACTGTAAATTTGATATCTGCTTTTGAATAAATTGGAGGTAGAGATTCTTCTTGCAATTCAGGATCAACAAATAGCAACCAGAAATAATCCAGATATACTAAAATATTGCTGTTATTGTAATAAGTGTAAGGTCGCACTATTTCATACTCAATAAATCCTTGAAGATTTCTTATCAGATATCTGTCACTAAATTGTTGGTAGGATATTGGGGAATGAAATTCATTATATGCTCTGAATTCCAAAACATTACTCGTATCTGCCCAAATACTAAAATTGTCTATTACAAAAGGTAATTCCATAATGACTGTCTCAAATGCAATTCCATCCTCTCCTAACTCAATAGAAGATTCATATTTGATGTCTCTTTCATCTGTCATTATAGGAGTATACCCTTCTAATGAAACCATTCTGTTATTTGGATCAACATCTATATCTGTAGTAATTTGTGGATTCATGTGAAATAGTGGAGAGACTATGAGTAATATTAAGAAAGCATTGAAGAGAGCTGATACTCTTTTCCGTGGTTCTATTTCAGCTTCTATGTCCTTTAGCATTTTCTTCGGCATGCTTCGAGCTTCATTAAGTTTAGATTTGAATTTCCTCTTAGCTTTTAAATAGCCAAAAAGTGCAGCGATTATGCTAATTGCTATAGCAAAAAAAGCAATCATTTTGAAGTAAACTTGTAATAAGTCTAGCAAACTTTCAACTTGCTCGATTTCTTGTTGTTGAGATTGATTTTCGAACATCTGTTCAGTAAATTGGAGATAGATTGGATCAAAACTATATGTAATCTCATAGGTGAGTGGATCATGAAATGGGTCCATAGCTCTTTCTACATAATCCCAAGTTATTCCAAACGAATCTCCTTCTTTAACGATTACAGCATTATCTGTTGGTGCAAAGCTCACCAACCCCGCATCCTCAGGTAATAGTTGCTTATTATGATAAGTTACAGGAGCATAAACCTCAGTCCCATCAGGTGCTAGATAACTAAACTGAGCCCAAAATGTGTCAAATATAACTACAAAGTTAGTATCTAGGAAATAATCGGGATAATAAGCGCCTCTGATTCTATAATTTAACACTGTTGTCCTAGGAAGCACCCTTATTCTATCCGGTTCAAGAAAGTAATCTGTATTCTCTTCCATATCACCGATACCATCCCAAAAGGCTATTTCATACATGTCAGAAGTATTTCCAAAGATGGTCAGATACCCACCAGGTGAGTTCAAATCAACCCATTCAATATAACCATCTGTTAACATTGTATCGTTTTTAAAATAATACTGATCCTTAGAAATGATAACTGTGATTTCAGTTTCTTGTGCAACGACAGTAGCTGTTTTAGCATTGAGAATAAAGAAACTCCCCCCCACTAACATGATGATTCCCAAACAAAAAACTACTAGTAAGATATACTTACGGTTTAGCTTCATGTTTACCAAACTCTATTTTTGAATACTGGGGGCAGGTGTATGTTGAAGAATTCTATCAATAATGATCTCAGATGTAGTTCCATCGAATTCATACTCTGGCTTGATAAGAACCCTGTGACGAAGAACATTCTTTGCTACTTTCTGAATGTCCAGAGGATTAACATAATTTCTTCCAGCCATAGCAGCAGAAGCTTTGGCTGAGATAGTCATCCAAAGACTAGCTCGGGGACTAGCGCCCATGTAAACTTCTTCACTTTCTCTGGTTAAAGTAACAATTCGAACAATATACTTAGAAAGCTCTTCAGAAATACTAACTTCTTTTC
>JAUWJS010000106.1 GCA_030607575.1 Candidatus Heimdallarchaeota archaeon
AACGAGCTTTTGCTCTTCTAGTGCGACGAGCTCTTTTGAGCTTATTCAACTCCTTGCGGAGTGCCTTAATCTTTCGATCCAACATTAAACTTACTTCTTGTTCATACATTTCTTTACACCTCAAATGTTTGTAAATCTCCTCAGGTTCAGGTTAGAGTAGAAGCTAATAGTTGCAGTCAAGTATTGCTCATAGATATCCAATTTCTTGTCCGAATATCGGTTAGATAGAGTTTTCATGAGTTTATTGAGATCCTCGTAAAGTCTTCGAACCTCGGGATCCAGCAGTTTTTTTATTTCGTTTGTGTTCATTTTTCATACCTCAGAGTTATTATTACAGCGTTGTGCAGCAACCTATTTAAAGCTCGTTGTGCAGTAATAAATTGCCGCTTTATGCAGTAATAAAAAACATCATTAAAAAGCGACAAAATAATCCAATTAGAAAGATATACGTTTAAATAGCACCTTGAACCCCTAAATAAATGCAACAAATAGAGGTAAATATTTCCGCTTAACTGATATTATATGCAGTAATAAAACGACTTTAGGTAATTTTTACCGTGAGATATACATATATATACATTACTGCATAAGTGTAGCATGGAAAACATTTGGAGGTAAAATCTTGCCAGTAATTAAAGATGCTGAAAAAGCAGTAATAAAATCCAGAGCCCGTAGATATGCACAAGATTTAGCTGATGCGCCACTAAGTTCTGGTTTAGAAGTATATAGTAAAACAATTACAAAACTGCACGATCGCTCTTCCCGATTGAGAATTTGTTTGAAATGTGGAACTATAGATAAGAAGGATAAGCTTACTGAAAGCAATCATCATTGTGCATCCGGCATTATTAAACTCCCGGTTATCATTCTTACAAATTGGGTCATTTTGAAAAACTTCTTCTATACTGATGAACACACTAAAGCGTTACAAAAGCTTGGTGTTGAACCAATTCCTGAGAAATCTAGTCCAAGCAAAACTACAAAACAAGTGGAAGAATCACTAGTTGATACAACCAAGTAAAGAAGACAATTTCTTTAAATTATTCCTTTAACTTCTTCTTTAATTCCCTATTTGTAGGTTCGACAAGAATTGTGCCATCTTCAAAAACTATCGTTGGGACTCTGGCTTTGCCTTTGTTTAATTCTATGGTTTTTCTTTTTCCGTCCACATCTGAATCTATGTCAATCCATTTGTAAGGGACGTTATGCTCAGCTAAATATTTTGTTGATCGAACACAGTCCCCACACCATTCAGTTCCGTATATTACCTTAATTTTGGTCATCCTGGCAAGTCATCTAAAAAAACACGCATTTAAAACTATTGCATTTATAATAATTAAATGGACAAGTAATTACTTTTTTATATGTTTATTGTCCATGCACGATTAAGTGAGAAAAAATTGTAGGAGGAGCGCGTTATTGTCTAACAATGTTATTGTAGCTCAACAAATTGAAGATATACCATTTGAAAATATTCGCTCAGTCAAAGGTGAGATGATTATTTCAGAAGACTTTCCAAGTTATCTAGTAGATGAATCCAAGATAAGTGGGGGGTATGCCGAATATTTATTTTTCCCAAATACTGAGGAGGAAATAGTCTCGCTCATTAAAAAGATGAAAGAAGAGGAGCTTATGATCACAATATCAGCTGCACGAACTGGAATTGTCGGTAGTGCAGTTCCTTTTGGTGGGGCCGTTCTTTCTTTAGAGAGGATGGATGGTGTCATTGGACTAGGTTATGATGAAGATGCCGAGAAATGGTTTCTACGAGTGCAACCAGCGATTTCTTTGGATGAAATAAATCACATAGTAAAATTGAAAAAACTTGAACTTGATCAAAGTATTCCTCAAGAAGGAAATTGGATCCAGAAATTTGAAGAAGAACATACTCATTATTATCCTGTAGATCCTACTGAAATGACCGCATCTATTGGTGGTACTATTGGAGCAAATGCTAGTGGTGCACGTTCTTTCAAATATGGAGCCACAAGAGAGTGGATAAAAAGAATTCGAGTAATTATAGGCACAGGAGAAGTATTGGTTATCCCTAGAGGAAAGTACAAGGCAATAGATGGAAAATTCATTATAAAAACCTCTAATGGAGACTATGAATTAAAATTACCAACTTATAAAATGCCTAGAGCAAAAAATGCTGCTGGACTATATACAAAACCAGATATGGACCTTATTGATCTTTTTATTGGTTCAGAAGGGGTATTTGGTGCAATTTCTGAAGCTGATGTCTGGCTGAAGGAACACACACCACAGATGTCCAATGTAGCATTTTTCAAAAATGAAAATGATGCTCTAGATTTCGTAATTAAACTTAGAACAAGTGAAAAAATAAAACCAGAATTTATTGAATTTTTTGAAGACCATGCCCTCGCCTTATTGAGAAATGAACAAAAAGAGGATCCTAAGTTTGTTGATATGCCAATAATTGATGAAGACATAACAACAGCAATTTCTTTTGATCTACCTTACTCTGAGGAAACCTTAAATGAATATTTTAGCGAAATTTCCAACATGCTAGAAGAAAGTAATTCCTCATTGAGCAACACCTGGAGTGCATACGAAGACAGAGAAATAGCACGGATTAAACACTTCAGACATGCAGTTCCTGAAATTGTAAACAATATCATTGCTGAACGTAAAAAAGAATATCCAGAGATTCATAAGCTAGGAACAGACATGTCTGTTGAAGACAAGCACTTGAAAGAGATAATGAAGTTCTATTATGATACTCTCAAAGAAGTAGGGTTAGAGTATGTAATGTGGGGTCATATTGGAGATAATCATGTTCATGTCAATATTCTCCCAAGAAACATCAATGATTTAGAATTAGGAAAACAAATTTACAAAAAATTTGCGAAAAAAGCTGTTCAGTTTGGAGGTTCAGTTTCTGCAGAGCATGGAATTGGAAAAATCAAACATGAATATCTTAAAATCATGTATGGGGAAGAAGGAGTTCTTCAAATGAGAGAAATAAAGTTCTCACTAGATCCAAATTGTGTTTTTAATTGTGGTAATATTTTTGGTAGAGGTGACAAATAGTTGAGAATAATAATATTAGTTAAACAAGTTCCAGAAGCTGATAAGGTCGCTGTTGATCCTGAAACAGGCACACTTATTCGAGAAGGCGTTGCTTCCATCTTAAATCCATATTGTGAGTATGCCTTGGATCAAGCTGCTAAATTGAAGAAAGACTATCCTGAGTTAAATATCAAGATTACAGCAATAAGCATGGGACCACCTCAAGCAAAAATAGCTTTGTTACGATGTTTAGAATTGGGTGCGGATAAAGCTTATCTATTATCTGACAGGAAATTTGCAGGTTCAGATGTTTGGGCTACATCTACTGCCATTAAAGAAGGTATTGTAGGTTTAGAACCTGAGTTTGATTTGATTCTTGCTGGAAAGCAAGCAATTGATGGGGACACAGCTCAAGTACCAGCTGAAACAGCTGAACAACTGGGAGTACCTCAGATTACTTATGGTGTTGATGTAATAATCAACGACAAGAGGGTTGAAGTAAAACGAGAGACAGAAACAGGATATCAGATTCTTTCGACAAAAATGCCAGCTCTAGTGACTATGAGTAAAGGATCTAACATCAGAAGGATTCCCTCAATGCAAGATGTTTTAGAGGCAAGAAAAAAACCTCTGGAAGTAGTCTCAGCTGATGATTTGAATATCGCAGATAGTAAAATAGGATTGAGTGCATCACCCACTCAAGTAGACAAGATCTTTGCACCCCCATCCAAGTCAGGCGGACAGATTATTGAAAGTAGTGATCCGAAAGCAGCTGCAAGGAAATTATTTGATTATCTAAAGGAGAACAAGTTTCTGAGAGTGTGATATAAATGTTGAATGTAGATATTGAAACATGTATTGGTTGCAAAATATGCGAAAGAGTATGTCCATTTGCAGCAATAATTGTGGAACCAGAAACAAAAAAAGCTAAAGTTCTTGAAGGATGCACACTTTGTGGAGCTTGTGTGGGAGCTTGTCCCGTAAATGCATTAAGTATTGAGCGAAAAGCTGTTTCAGAGGAAGAAATTGCATTATACAAAAACGTCTTTATCTGGGGAGAATGGGAGAAAAAAGAAGAGAAAAAAGTCATCAAAAATGTAGCTCTTGAACTACTTGGGAAAGGTAGGGAACTAGCAGAAAAACTTGGTGAATCCTTAGCAGTTGTTCTTCTTGGAAATGATGTTGGACATTTAGTACCAGAACTTTTTCATCATGGAGCGGATAAAGTATATCTCTGCGAGCATGAATTACTAGAAAATTATTCAACTGATGGATACACAAACGTAATTGCAAGCGTTATCGCGTCTGAAAAGCCGTCTATTGTTCTTTATGGAGCAACACCTAACGGTAGAGATTTAGCTCCTAGAATCGCTGGAAGATTAGCTTTAGGCTTAACTGCCGATTGTACAGGTTTAGATATAAATGAATCAAGACAGTTAGTTCAAACCCGTCCAGCTTTTGGTGGGAACATTATGGCATCAATACTATCACCTTATACCAGACCTCAAATGTCCTCAGTTAGACCAAATGTGTTTCCTAAACCAGAAGCAGATGTATCCAAAACAGGAGTTACTGAAGAAGTGGAAGTTACTCTTAAACCAGTGAGTATAAGAACTAAAATCATAGAAGAAATCGTTTCTCATGAAGAAGGCATAAATATAGAAGAAGCAAAGATTTTGGTTTCTGCAGGAAGAGGAGTAGGTTCCAAGGATAATTTACAATACATAGAAGAACTAGCTGAAGCTGTAAATGGAACAATATCTGGTTCAAGGCCGCTAGTTGATTTAGGCTGGTTACCTCATTTACAACAAGTAGGACAATCTGGAAAAACTGTTGCCCCCACCTTATACATGGCGTTAGGCATTTCAGGTGCAGTACAACATCTTGTAGGAATGACTTCTTCAGATACAATAGTTGCAATAAATAAAGATAAAGAAGCACCAATCTTTGAGGTTGCAGATTTTGGAATTGTTGGTGATATCTTCGAGATTATCCCAGAATTTGTAAAAATAATTAAAGAAGAACGAGCTAAAAAAACAAACTAATGGTGTGTTGTTCTATTCCTAGAATCTAGATTCTAGGAGCTTTTTCATATCCCCACTTATCAATTGTTTTGTGCCAGATTGAGTAAATTTCTTGCTTATCGGTGATAGACATCTCATATTTGCTAGGTTTATATCCAGCAACTGATTCAAGATATGGTTTAACTCGATCCTTCAGAAGATCATACCCTTCTAACCCTAAACTTGAGTAAATTCTCTCTAATTCAGAGAGTGGATTTTTACTGAGTTGCTCAAATTGCACTTCTATTAGATTACCTTTTGGAATCAACTTGATATCTTCATAAAATTTTTCATACATCTCAACATGGGTTTCGAATATCAACTGACGCACATCATAGTCTTGTTTTTGCATAGCATACAATCCAGAGTTATGTTTGTGCAGTTTTAATGTAGAAAAGAAAAGATCATAGGGATTGCGATATGTATGAATGATTTTAGCATTAGGAAAGAGTTCTAGAATTAGGTTTATGCGAAAAGTATCTGGTGGATTTTTCAGTATGAGCTGTTTACCTTTTTCTTTTAGTGTGAGTTTCTTTATCAAATAAAGAAACCAACTCTTCCATTCTTCTAAATGCTTTTGTGAAACTTTTTCTAGAGAAACATATTCTTTATAATAATTAAGATTATCAGGAAATGCAAACATCAGAATTGGGGAATGCATGGAAAGAAACAATAAAGCAAATTCATGCTCGTGAGGCATTTTGGGAAACATATGAACCTTATCAGTTGGCCTTTCTTTTGGAGTAAAAGGTTTCATAATTGCATGGATTAATTTAGAGCTACTTAAAAACAAATGAGGAAGACTTGTTTCTGTTAGAGTAATGTAACCAAATTGCTCATCAAACGCTAGCATTTTGTGTAAATGAGTAGTTCCACTTCGCCAGTGTCCCACAATAAAAACTGGATCCTTTATTATTTCCGTATTCCTTATTTTCTTGCCATATCTGAGACGTTCATAAATGATAAAAGGACTAAGGACAATATTGATTACAGTTAAACCGAATATCTTTGGTAGAAATCTTAGTTTAACGTTAAACTTATTGATAAATAATAGCTTCAACCATTCCTTCAAGCTAATCCCGATCATCAGAACCCTCTTGATAGATTTTAACTTAATCGCATTTAATAAGAGTTTTATTGCAACAATAATTTAATCAGTAATTAAGTAGTTTGATTAAATTTGTAGATAAACGCTATTTCATTTATTGAATGGTTAAGAACATAATTATATTCTTTAAGAGCATCAACAATATAGGGGGTTACAGCTATTTGGTAGATGGAAAAGATGACATAGTTGAACGTTTCATTTTCTTTCGCATAATCTTTAATAGTTATCCTAATTCGAAATGATTCCCAATAATTCACAAGTTCATCCAGTGGAACGTCTTTGTGGAGATAAAAATAGGAATTCATTAGTGATCCTTGAGTAAATAATAGAACACCATTAGAATCTTCCATCTGTCCCACATACCATAAACTTCTCGCTAACGAATCATATGCTTTCCAATCATACATCTGTGATCCTTGATACGAGGATATTACTCCCCCTGACACAAACAACAACAAAACAAGGGTTAGATATGTAAAATTGAATATTTTGCTGATTTTAGCTGATTCTGTTTTTCTGGTTATTTTTGTGAAGAGTTTTGTGTTGTAAGCACTTATCTTGGGAAAAAGTACTTGAAATACTAATGAAAGAGAAATTGCTAAACTTACATGTAAGTAAATGAAACCTAGATAAACGAAACGGAATTCCTTATGGCTAGGGATTGAAAAAAGAAAGAGGATAATTATTGAAGCAGTTGGAAAACCACATATATTTCGAAGTAAAATCCAATTCTTCTCTCTACATTTGATATACCTGCAAATTGCATAAACTATTGTACTCAACACAACTAAAGCGCAAAAGACTAGAAAGATTATCAATGGGATATAACTAAATAAACTATCTAGATAGAAGGTTACTGGTTGAACACCATGTGTTGAACTTAAACCCTCCAATATATTATATTTAAACCACTGAATAGGTGAAATGAGAAAATCTCCATAAGTTATAAAATCAACTAATCCACCAAAAAGTGCAGCTAACCCCAAACCAAGAAAATTACATATTATTACTTTTATTCTCTTATAAGGAAACTTGAGAACAAGTGTAGCAATCAAACCAATGATAAAATCAATTCGAATGTAGATAATTAAACCAATGAAGAATGAAAGTACAATGATTTTCAGATAGAATCTAAAGGATCTTCTCATTTTGAATTTTCTTTGATTTTCATCTCCATTCTCCTTCTGAAGCTTTTCCAATGTTTTCCAGAATGAGTTTATTATAAAGAAAAACCAGGGTACAAAGAAAATGTTTGACACAGATCTAAAGGAAGTAAACATAAGAAGGGGGGAAAAAACTACAATAAACGCAGATGTACTAGCGAAAGCTTTCTTTCCTTTAGTGAATCTTTTTACAAGCACATAAGTGGATGGTGCTAGTAAAGAACCATTGATTCCAAGTAGAATCCGGATAAGCGGTATCGTGAATCGCCAATAATTCCACCCGAACAGCTTACCCAAGTACATAGGGACAGTGAAAATTATCGGAAATAGAAACGATCGAGATTTTGCATAGCTTGGAATAACTGGATTTGATTCTTGAAATTCAGGTGGAATTGTTCCATAACCATATACAATATCATGTGCTATTTCTAAACTCTGAAAAATTTCATCTGGGTGAATTGTACCCCAAGTATTGAGAGAAAAGGAGATCTGCATAGCAGCTGAAATAATTGTCAAAAGAAGTACAAAACTCAATTCCCTTCGGTTTACAAAAAATCTAAATACTCTTTTTCCTAATTCATGAAAAGGTACAAAGACTTGTTTGAACAACTTTATTCTCTTTTCTTGACCCATATTTTCACCTCAAAAGTTGTTTATCTAAATTAGGATGAAAATTCCTTTTCTTCAATTTTGTTGATTTGTAATTTAATAAGGATTCGGGAAAAATCGCATAATGAATCTCCAAAAGTTTATATTTCGGAAAATGCATCTTGTGAATTAAATATACCTATTTTTCGGTTATTTGGTGAAAAGAATATGAAAAAAATAAAATTAAAACTAACCATTGTGATGGTTTTAGGACTATTAGTTTTAACTAGTATTTCTAAAACAAATACAGTTCAAGGACAAGAGTATTCCTATCCTTCAGAGCTGACTATTGGAGCTTCTTATGAATGGGAAGTTACTGAGCTAAATA
>JAUWJS010000133.1 GCA_030607575.1 Candidatus Heimdallarchaeota archaeon
GGATATTCTTTAGCTTGACCAGCAACAACATAAGTTGAAGAGATATTCTGGATAGCTGGAGTTCTTTTAACAGAAACTGGAGGAGTTCTTCTTATAGCAGGAATTGCTGGGGCTGCAGGTGCAGCTTTTACACCTTTTACAGCTGGAGCAGCTTTAACAGCTGGGGCTGCAGGTGCGGCGGGAGCAGCTCTATAATCATAACTGGATCTTCTCTCTGTACCCTTTCTTCTATCATCGCCATTGGTATATCTAAATCCAAAGATGGGTATGAAGATGAGTATTCGTAGAAGATAAGCTACAGTGTGTAATGCTAGTATTGCTGTAAATAGAGACAATATTAGTCCTACAGCTAAACCACCAACGATTAGAGCTCTATCAGCTGTAAAGTAATGAAACTCAACTGTTAAACTTGTTGCATTATCATCATTGTAGAATATGAGATATTTATCTTGACCATAAGTTCTTATCCACTTAAAGTTCTTATCAGCGCCATATATAACCAGTTCATTGTCTGGTCGAGAATCAGCTGTAGAGTTCCAATCTAAATAATCAGTTTCATCTACTAGATGGATTTCGTATTCATTTGTGTTTATAGGATATTCATAGATATCATAATAAAACATTAGATCTCCTTTAATGTTAAGGAAAAAGGTATAATTTGCTTCAGGTTCGATAGTGAATTCATGGTTGCTATAACCACCTTCACTAAACGCGACACCTGCGATTACACCAACAGGGACGACTGAGAGACTGATGAAGACTATACAAACAATCGCCAGACCGTTCAGATATGAAATTCGTGTTTTTGCCATTTTTTACCACCGAGATAGTTATTTTTTTCTCGTGTTTTTGTTACTACTACGGTAGTAAGTCAAAGTACTATTTAAAGGTTCACTTTTGTAACCACCGCAGTAGTAACTAAATGCTAAACTTTATAAACTTATACTACTATGAAACATTAGAATGTCAAAGCAAAGCGATTTAGTGGAGAATCTTAAACTATTTGGATTATCTGAATATGAATCCAGAGCATTCTTAGAGATAGTTCGTATGGGTAGTGCTACTGCACCTAAGCTAGCAGAAGAAACAAAAATACCCCAAGCGAAAATCTATGGAGTTTTAGAAGATCTTTCTAATAGAGGTTTTGTGTATAAAGATGAAGATTCTAAACCCGCTAAATACTTTGCAGACAAACCTATCAAGAGATTTAAAGAATTTCTTAAACAGTTTACTGTCGCATCTTCAACGGTTTCTGATGCATTAGAACAGTTTTACGAAACAGCTGGTGAAGCGCATAAATATGGTTTCCATTCAGTTGGAAACTTTACTGAAAAACTAAATACAGAGGATTTTGTTTATATTTTCGCAAAAGATGACAATTTGTTTAAGAAATTCTATACAGGTAAGAAGGTTGTTGTTGATGGAATTGAAACTGCTCACAATTTCTATAGAGTAGGAGGAATATCTGATGCTTTAGTAGCCTTTGCAAGACATAGAATGATTATACTTATTGATAAGGGTGATAGAGTACAATTTGTTTCAATAGAAGATCCTATCTTTGCTCAAACAATTGATCAGTTGATAGCTTTATCTTCTGTAAATCGCTCTCTTACAACTGAAATGCTTAACGTTCAACAGCTTGAAGGAGAAAAAATACTTTATTTGGATTCAATTCACCATGCAGAGGGTACCGTATTTGGTGAAAAGGGCATATTATGGATATCAAACAAACGATTCTTCCTACAAATTCCAGGTAAGGACTTATATGCTGTACCAATTTTTGCAATAGAATCATGTAATGTTATTCCTGACGGAAGATTGGAAATAAAGGTTGAAGGAAGAGATAGAGCTGAGGAAATAACTATCTACCCAGAATCTGATTCATCAATGATAGCAAATTTAATCACATTTATTTTGGAAAATGGAAAATAGACGCATGATAATTATGCTCTAATTTCAAGTTTTTTAGTTAGAATGAACCATCCGCTTCCTAAAGAAACAAAAGCAACAAATAGTGAAAGTGAAGACCAGCTAGCTCCTGCTGCCGATTTTAGAGTGAATATATATATCCAATTTGTTTCATAGTAATGAGTTATCAAATCTTCTCCATGATAGACTTCTTCCTGGAATTTAATCAGAATCTCAAGATCAACATTTCCCCAAGTTGAGTTATATTCATAGGTCAAAGTTGCAATACTGGACATTCCATCAGCAGTTAAATTATCAGGTGTATCCTCATAATCTAAAACATAGCCTTCTATTCTGAAGAATACTTGTATTTCGTGAATATACACTGAATTAGGTCCAAAATCGGTTATTTTTATCTCAACTTGAAAAGTATTGTTTCCATCTTCTACCTTAGTTGAATCAATGGTGGCTATGATATCATATAGAGTATCTGAGGCAGTATCATAATGGAATGTTTCTGACGCTGCTTGAACTGAAGTTAAGAATAATGATAGCATGCATAACAATAGCAAAGAAATTGATAAAACTCTTTTAATTATAGACTTCATGAAGTGTACTATGGTGAGATTGAACATATATAACTTGTTAATAAGGAAAAGACAGTAGAAACTCTAAACTACCTCTTCTTCTTTCTTTTCCTTGTGATAAATAAACACACAATAGAAGCTAGAAGTGTAGAAATCAATGGCAACATCATATATTCTTCAAGATTATATTCACATGTATTGTTATGTACATCGTTAAATGATGATTCAAAAAGATATATCCCACTTCCAGTATTATTATTGCAAGTATTATTATTAAGAAGACTATATCTAGATTGAATTAAAGAAATACCATGAAAAGAATTTGATATTACTTGATTTTGTATGTTTGAATTATCACAATGAATAAGTATAAGTTGACCATATAATGAGCTCTGAATATTTAGACTATTCTGATCAATGAAATATCCAATTGGCTTATTATTAACTAAATTGTTCTCAATTATGTAGCTGTGAGATTCAGCATATGATGGTCTATTGTATGATATTCCACAGTTATACAGGCTATTATTCCTTATTATTGAATTAAACCCTTCCCATAATCTAATTCCTTTGTTATAGGCTGTATTGTTGCTTATTATGCTGTTTTCAGACTTGTATAATGTAATTCCTGTATTTACTCCTTCATCACGATATTTCCCAATACATGTATTGTTTGAGATTGTTATATTATTGGAGGATTGAATTTGAATCCCAGCTGCATGTCCTATAATCAATGTGTTATTAATAATTGATGCGGTTCCTGGAGCTAAATCTTCAACTCCAATACCTATTAAAGGACCATCAGTATAGCAGTTTCTAATAATAAAAAATTTGGTTGTTGATTTAATTTTTATACAGTTTCCATTTGAAACAGTTATATTATAATCTTCAATAATAAATGGGTTAACTTCAGATCCATTTCCAATAAAACCAAAATCTGTAAAATTATAATCAATTTCAATTAGTATTGCACTTTGAGGTGTCAAAGATGAAATTTGATTTGAGATTTGTTGAAATCCTCTGATACTCAAATAGCTTAAATCAGACTCCTTAGTTCCGGTAAACATACTTAGGATAAATAGAATTGATACTAAAATTAACAGTCTTCTTCCAAACCCACTCCTTACAGAACTCATATTACCTTAAAACATTCATTGTTAGAATTAAAATATACCTATTTTAAGTGATAACGACTAAGTATTTACATTAAAATAAGTTACCTTTGCAACTGGTCTTGGTACTAATCTTCTATAATTGTTTTTTGGATACCCAACAGCTAAACAAGCATAAAGAGTATGATTTTGAGGTAGATCTATGATCTCTCTAATTCGTTTAGAATTTTCCCAACTCTTTTGAACATATCCTATGAATGTTGCACCTAAACCTAGAGTTGGAGCACCAAGTGCAATATTCTGCGCTGCTATATTGCAATCTTCTATTGGTGAAGAAGTCTCTTTATCCGCATGAATCAGTATGAGTGTAGATGAGTAATGTAGAACCTTGTCTATCCCTTTTCCCCAATTTTCAATATGACTCTCTAGACGGTAAAGGCTTTTTCTAGCTTTATCAAAGAATTTCTTCTTCCCAGCTATAGATGCTATTGCATTCCAGAAAGTACTATTCAGCTGTTTCTTAAGTTTCTTGAATAATTCAATCATTGTATCTAACAGAAATTCGAGTTTCTTTCGATCATTGATTATTGTATAACATACGTTTCTATCATTATGCCCAGTTGGAGCATATCTTCCTAAATCTATCAGCTGTTTTATTTGTTCATTGGTCACTTTTTTATCTGAAAAATATCTTATAGATCTTCTCTGACGAATTGTTTCCAGAACCTGCTCATAAGATAAAGTTTTTCCTTTCTTGGGGAAATCTTCATTCAGAGAATTTTCTATCATTCTATGTTGAATAATAGCGTTCTCTGAACATACTGCTACACATGCACCACAATCATGACAACGAAATAGATTTTGATTAGTTATAGCTTTATTGTCAACTATATCAAAAATATAACGTGGACAAACATCAGAACAATTTCCACAACCTATACAATCTTCTGTTATAGAAATGATTTCAGTACTCATTAACATGGAATCTAATTGACTTCTTCAAAAGTTTTGTGAGTAAGTAACAAAGATTATTCTATGGAACAGGATATAATTCATCAAAAATAGTATCTTTTACAATTTCTTCAAGATTCATCATAGGGGTATACCCTAACTGCTCAAGTTTATCAGTAGCGAAAATCCATTCTTTCCCCACCATTCTTGCATATTCACGATTGATTAATGGTTGCTTCCTTGGTGAGAAGAACCAGTGAATCCTTTCAAACATCCAAACTGCTACATAGAATATAGGGTAAGGGAGATTATATTTGAATCTCTTTTTCCCAACAAGATGTTTCTCCATCGCTAGTACTAAATCTTTGAAAGAACTATTACATGAAACAATATTATAACATTCAATTTCTTCTTTACCATTTTTATTTAGAATCTCAAAAGCCTGACCTATATCATATGGATGAACTATTGAAACTTCATGTGTGGTATTTCCTAAAATAGGCATAATATTTGTCTTCACCAACTTTCTCACTACTGGATAGAAATGGCGATCATGTTTTCCCAAAATTAAAGGAATACGTAGAATACTTCCTTTGATCCCATTCTCTTCACACATGAGTTTTATCAAAACTTCAGCATTTAATTTTGATTTTGCATAAAGACCCTTAGGTTTGATTGGATGATTTTCTGATGCTGGAGACTCAATAATTTTTCCATAAACAGCAGTTGTGCTAGCAAAAACAATTGACTTAACTCCATAATGGACAGCTGCTTGAATGATGTTGTTAGTTCCTTCAAAATTTACTTTGGCAAAATTCCTTTTTTTAACTTTTCTGTGAACAGCAGCTGCAAGATGCCAAATAGTGTCAATTTCATGTTCTTTTAGAATCTTAATGATGGACCTTTTGTCTGTCAGATCTCCAGTTACATACTTAACATTTGGTATCTGAACTGCAGGTATTTTTCTTACCATACCGTAAATGTTGGAGTAACCTTTTGCATTGAGGTAATGTAAAACGCCTATTCCTGTACATCCAGAAGCCCCTGTAACTAGTATGCTAACCATAACAATTGAGACAAAACTAGCTCATACAAAAATCTTGTCCCATTTAAAAAAAGAAAAGAAAGTAGAAGTTGAATTAATAACCTTGACTTGAACAAGGTTTTATTCCCCTATATGATATATTTAAACAACAGTGAGATTAGAAAAATAACAGAAATTTAGAAGTAAAAACTGATCATGTATATTTACTATGGTTGCCTTTCGTTATAGAATCAATTGTAGAGAAAGAGGGCCAAGTTTTTTTAGTTCCTCTACAAACTCTGTTACAACTTCTGCAAATTTATGACCTTCTGAAGCAGAGACAAATTCAAATCTAAGTCTATTAGGATTAATTCCCATCTCTTCCAAGAATTTCTTTGTGAGCTTTACTCGACGACTAGCTTTATAGTTTCCTGATTTATAGTGACACTCAC
>JAUWJS010000013.1 GCA_030607575.1 Candidatus Heimdallarchaeota archaeon
CCATTGGCTAGAGCTATATTTTGAGCTTCATAGATGGTGTACCTTTCACCAATCCAGAATAAGGATGCCATATAATGTGAATGACCATCAATTATTCCTGGCATAATTGTTCTTCCTTCCATATCGTAGCAAGTATTGTTTTCTGTCTCATAATTATCTAGTATATCTGAAGCATTTCCTATAGCTACTATGTTTCCATTACTAATGGCTATGGCTTCAGAAATGGGATTAGAATCATCTATAGATATTATATTGCTATTAGTAAAAATGTAATCAACAACAATTCGGTCAGAAACATCTTGCGATAATACAGGTGTAACAAAAGGAAATATGAGAATTGGCAATATCAGAAGACCTAAGTATGAATTCTTCATAGATTTTAATTGAGTTTTATTAATAAAAAGATTTAGTGAGTAAGAAATCTAGAAAATTCCAATCTTAAGAGAAACATCTTATAATATACAATCATATTGATGTTTTGAGTTAAGTGAAGAAGAGTATAAAACGGATCATAAAAAATAGATGGACAATTTTACAAATTATCACTTTGATGGTTAGTGTTTTTGTACCTACATTTTTGTTAATACCAGCTGGAGAACCTAAAGTCATTGCTTCACTGGTTTCTCTTAGTTTGAATGGGGAAGTCAATGGGGACATTCAAGCACAAATCTTGATTGAAAATGTTACTACTCATGAAATGGAGGAAAATGTAGAATTGATTATGCTAATTGAATCAGATCTAAACATCTTAGAAGATATGATTCAAGGAATAGAAGAAATTAGCATTTATGATTATTCTTCTACTCCCCTCCCAGGACGAATAGATGTTTTCCTTGAAAGTGTGGAATTCAGAGATAAGAAGTTTCTGAAGGAGATAAATTCTATAATTGAATCAGATAGAGATAAATGGTGGTATACTGAAGGATTAGTCTTTACTCCGATTCAAGAAGAAATTGATATTGTCGACGCTTACAATTTTTATTACTGTGGCAAGTATGCAGGTTTATTTCTTCTAGCTTATGAATCTTCACAAAGATATGATGAAAATGTGACTCTCCAGAGTAATGAAACAATAATTGCTTCATATTGGATTATAGAGAATGGGAGTTGGACAATTAATGAGGATTTTGTGAACGTAGTTGATAAGGAGATTCTTTCTTTAAGTGAAAAAATAGTAGGAATTGAAGAGATTATCAATCCCTATCAAGAACAAACTGAAACTTTATTTGATGAAACATGGATCAATTTAAAGTATCCAGAAGTATATAATTTGACAGAACCAATTCCAAATAGTTATAAAGAATTTCTGGGAGAGACATACATAAATATAGTTTTTTCTAAAGATGCAAGTAGAACTGAAAGAAATGCTGCGTCTAAGATATTTCTAAGAATTGCTCTCTCTAAATGGTATGTTCAAGATTACTATCCTATGGGACCATGTGATTTTGGAGAGGATATGATAAGGTTTTTCATTGGAATGGGTACGCTGTTTTTCGTTTGTATTGCAATAATTCCTGTAATTACATACAGGTTAGTGAAAAAAGCTAGAAGGAGAAAGAAGTTGTTAGGTTAAGTTTTACTATTTCAGTCTATTTAAAGAAAAGAGCTAATAAGGAGTTTTAACTCCCTCAAACTCATTGTTACAAGGTCTCCCTGCACACAATACCCATAAATTGCTTGAAAACAAGAAAAAAGAAAGGAGAGCAAATTATGCACTTTTTCTTCTTTTTCTTTGAGTGAGAATTAGACGCTCTGTCTATCAAATCCTTTTTCTCTTAATCTGTTCGATATTTGCATGAATCAGCCTTTTCATATTAGGAGTAATTGCTGAGATATCTACATCGAAAACCAAAAAAGGAGTATTATTTTCCATGTAAATTGGTTTCAGGACAGCTTGAGCGATTTTATAAGGTAGACATTGCATAGGACCTGTCAAAACTAAAGAATCAAAGTGAGAATTTTCTAGAGTTTCCATTCCCTTACCGATTGTAGGGATAGCTTCACCAAAAATTAAAGGACTTATCAGATCCTTAGATTGAGTGAATATTTCTTTCAGATCGTTTCGTTCAGCAAACAGTAATCCGGTCTTCTCAAACTTCTTTCTCATCTTCTTTTCTACTCTACGCATGACGATAGGAGCAATTTTACTTATAACATAAATGCGAGAATATCTTGTCCACAATGTTGTATAAGCTCGCAATGAAGTTGTTCTTGAAAAAGGATCCATTTGCCAGAGTTGAGCTATGATGTGACGCAAACTATGATTAGTATATAAAATGAGCTCATAAACATCTGTAGATTTGACTAAAATATTATGTTCAGCATAAATTGCTTTTAACTCCTTCAAGAAGAATGGACTGAAACGGACAAAAAAATCCCCACTTACTAGAACTTTAGGAAGGTCCATTGGTGAACTTTTTCTAGGAATGGTTGCTATATTATCTATTAGCTTATCGATATTTTGGATATATTCCTTCAATGTGGTTGAGCTATTTAGAAATTCAGAATAATATTTGTGCAAAAGTTCCAAACTGTCATTCTCCCCAACAACATGTAAAGCATTCTCAATTTCAGACATTAAATCCCCAATGAGAATAGATTTGGTAGCATATTTAGCAACTGTTAATCTGCTTGTTCCTAAGAAATCTGTGAGTTGATCAAAACGGTAAATAAAGAAATTTTCCAATTTGTTATCTTTAATAAACTGTTCTATATAATGAAAATAGCTATACACAGCACAAGGACTTCCTCCTCGAAACATGTACAAACCTAATACTTCACCAGGTTTTCTGTTTTCAATCATATGCAAAATTTGTCCTAAGATAATAGGTAATGGGAGACATTCTTTTCCTGAACAGTGTCTTAATCCTCTAACAGGATAATCAATTTTAATTTCAGTCGTTTCTCCAACATTATACCCTAAGAGATTGAACAAGAGTTCAAATGAATCAGTATGGATCTTTGAAAAACTTGGGAAATAGAGTTTAACTCTGGGATCTTTAATACTTAGTTTTTTGTCGTCTGAAGTAAGAACAACAACTTTTCCTCCTCTGATTTTCACCTGAGTTACTTTGAATGGTTTGTCTTCCTTTGATTTCTTACTTGCTTGGAAATTATTAATAATTTCTAGATAAGCTTCTAATCTTGTTTGTGTTCCTGCATCAGCAGTATGAGCATCAAGTTCTAGAAACAAGTAAGGTTTATTTTTCATTTCACTTCGCACATAATTCTGAATAAAAGCATCTATTGTACAACTAAAACTGTTTATGTATAATAAAAATAGATTATCATTTTTCGCTGCTATATCAATGGCCATTTTGACATAGTTAGAGAAATACCAAGGAATGTCATTAACATCCTTCTTCTCGAGAAAATCAAATGGGATGACAGTTACTCCCATACTTGAGAGTTTCTTTGGTATAAGCTGGGAGGTTTCTGGTGGAAAAGCATTATAGCTTCTGCCTAAAAGTAAAATACCTATTTCATTACTTTCTTTTAATTTTTCTAGATGTTCTTTACCCCAATCTAAAAATTGTTGTTCAACAGCTTTCTGTTTTGAGATTGCCTTTTGAAATGCCTTTTCAGCTAGATTCTTCGGTTGTTTCAACTCCTTTACAGCCATTTTGACCAAGGATTTATCTGATTCATACCCTTTAGCAAAACTTAGCACAGGATTCAAGAATTTCGCATCTTTGAATGCTTGCCTGATAAAATATGGACTTCCTTGAGTAATAGGACAAAAAGTTGCATTCACCCATTTTCCTTCGGTGGGCATACTATTCATGTGTGGAACAAATATCATATCCACTTCTTTTTTAATTAAGTCTAAAACAGCTCCATGTAAAATCTGAATTGGAAAACAGAAAGGAGCATTGGTTTGAAGTTCCTTATCTTCATCTATTTCTGAGAGAATCACTTCATATCCCAATTCATCAAAAAAGGTAGAGAATAGTGGATAAAGAGTATGGGTAAGTAGAGCCCTAGGAATACCAATTGTTCCTTTAGAACTCACTCTTTTAGATTTCTTTTGGATGTTACTAGCAAATACTAACTCATTTCTTAGATCTACCAAGTTTTCTTTTTCATCTATCTTTTCTGAACCTCTCCATTGGTGTTCATAACGACTACATCTTCCCCCAAATGGAAACTTTCTTCCTCCAACTTCATAACGTTCAATTTGACAATAATTCTTACAAGCTTTGCAAGTGAAACTTCCTAAATGTTTTAGCTCTTCCTCAATTAAAGATTCAAGAGTAGTTTCTTTAGGCATTCCATCAATTTCATGTTTGTCATATTTTGATTGTGTAATTAGAGCTATTCCAAAAGCACCAATCAGTTCAGGGCTGGGTGGGATGATAATCTGTTTTCCAGTTGTTTGAGCAAAGGCATACCCTACAGAATTATTCTTAGCAACTCCTCCTTGGAAGAAAATCTTCTTACCAACCTGTCTAGAACCTTTAACTTTATTGAGGTAGTTTTCAGCAATTGAATAAACCAAACCACCCACGATATTTTCACTTCCATACCCTTCTTGCATAGCTGTTCTAACATCTGTATTAATGAAAGCTGCACAATCAGCTTTGAATCTAACTGGTTCTTCTGCTGTCATAGCAATGTTTGAAATATCAAAAACATGAACACCCATATCACCTTTAGAACTCTCTTCTAGAAAGGAACCTGTTCCTGCTGAACAAGATGCATTCATTGCATAATCTACAGGCACACCATTTTGCAGATACATGTATTTTGAATCTTGACCTCCAATTTCGAAAATTGTATCAACTTCTGAATCATAATATACTGCTCCCTCAGAATGAGCTGAAATCTCATTAAATACAGCAGATGTACCTAGATAAGCGCCAACTAATTGTCTTCCAGAACCAGTAACACCAACTAAATTCACTTTAAGATTTCCTACTTGAGAAACAAGTTCTTCAATACATTTTCTTGTAGCTTGAATTGGGTTTCCGCTAGTTCTACCATAAAATGAAGCTAAAACGGATTTATCTTCAGGATCAATAAGAACAGCTTTTGTTGTTGTAGAACCAACGTCAACACCTAGGAGATAGGTTGAATTCTTATCGAAATCTGTTTTATTTTCAACAGCGTCTATTATAGTAACTTGACTACTAAAATCTTTCAATGAGGGGAAGGTAGTAAAACTTCTACTTGTTTTGAGATTTATTTCAGTATACTCTGGTTTCTCTTTTACTAATAGTGCAGTTCCATAGGCTTCAAAAACTGAACTTTCTGGTTTGACAACTACATCTACATCTGCAATTTGCTCTCTTAAGATTTGTACAAATGCTTCATTAAGAGAAACTCCTCCAACTAGCAACAATCGTTTCACATCAACTCTTGATTGAATTATCAATCCCATTACTTTATTAGCCATACTTGCTAGAACTGATGTCAAGATGTCTTCTAATGAAGCTTCACCTCGATTTAATTTGTGAGTTACATCTGATTTGCAGTGAACGGAACATCTTGATGCTAATTCCATTTTCTTTCCTTTCTTTGCTAATTCAATAGCTTCAGGAAGAGTAACATTTAAACGGTCAATTTGTTGGACAAAAAATTCACCGCTCCCAGCAGCACATTTGTCATGAGAAAGAACATTAAGAATATGGCCTTCCTTACTCAGAACATACAGAACGAACGCTTCCCCTCCAAGAGATACAACAACATCAAATTTCTCATCATACGAGTTTATTGCTCTTTCAACAGCTACTATTTCAGAAATTTCCCCAAAAGAACCACTGACATTGTAGTAGCAGTCTTTCCCATTAATGTTCTTTTCAATAATTTGATCAAGAACTTCTTTAGGTTTTCCTAAATGTGGTTGTTTGTATGTTTGAAAGTTCATATTCTCGTCTACAGAAACTACATTAACAGATACAGAACCAATGTTTATACCCACATAACACTTACTAATACTAAACACCCTATAGATTGAATAATTGAGATATATTCCATGAAATAATGATTACATTATAAAATTTGTCTACGAACAATTAAATAAAATGGGAATTCTCTCATTCCTATTGAGAAATTAACATTAATTAGGAAAAAATTTCTCATGGTTTCATAGAAACATTTAAAAAATATTTGCAAGCGAAAAATTTCGAGTCTATCCATCAATATTTCCAGTGTTTTCACTAAAGAATCCGCAATAAAAAGAGAAAAATTAGTGATTATTCTTTCTTCTAATAAGAGGAATAACCCAAATTAAGAGAAGTATAAAACCAAAATAGAAGGATGTTTCAGTTGTTGGTGGTTCTATCAGATACATTATTACTGTATCTTCAATAGTTGTGGTTTCCAGATTAGCATCATAGAAAAGAGCCTCAATTGTTAGAGTGTCTTCAGTGACTGAAATATTACAATAATGATATTCTGAAATGTAAACATCACCATCTATAGCTTGATTTGTAGCTTGAGGAACGTATAGAGGAGCTCCTCCTCCTGATGTTCCTATATGTTGAATTCCTTCTCTTATTGTATTGTAATAGTTATGATCATGACCTGAAAAAACTAGATCAATTCCGTACTCTATAAATATCGGTTCAAGAACAGCTCTGATATTCGCAGCATGAGCAACCCTAGATGCATCTTTAATAGAATACATAGGACGATGCATCATAGCAATTGTAAAGTTCATTGTATTGCTTTGTAAATCAGCAATTATCCATTCTTCTTGTTCTGTTGTAATTTCAAATTCATATGTATAGAATTCTTCAGTATTAATAATTATGAAGTGAATTCCTTTATTATCAAAACTATAAAATCTCTCATTTCCAGGCATCTCTACATTACTCATATAAGTTGAGAAATTTAGCTCTGGAGGACCATAAGAGCCATCTGGTAATTTATAGGTATATGTTTCGTGATTTCCAACAGAATAATAAAACGTCACATTATTTTGAACAAGTAAATCTATATCTTCATAATATCTATCCCAATCATCTTGTTCTCCCCCGTCGTTAACCATATCTCCTGTATGAAGTATGAACTCCATATTGGGATTACTTAACATAACATCCTCATAAATTGTCTGTCTTAATACACTAGTGGTATTTTCTGCCCAATTTCTGGTATCACCTAAAGCAATGAAATTCCAAGGATCATATACTGTTTCCGCTGAACTATTCAAGAGATTGCTTTGAGTATTCATAGATAATGATGATATAAAAATTAAACAAAAAATAGAGAGAGGGATAAGTTTTCTTTTCATTTCTTTTTCTCCTTTTTCTTACAGATATTATAACTAGTTCAAATATGAGAAAAACTGGTCCATATTAAAATGTGATTAAACTACTATAAAATGAAACAACTAAGATTGAAGGATATACGTTTCTACTTGAAATTAATAATAAGCAATGATATGATCATAGGATAGATTTTAGTTTTTTGGGAGAAGTTTTTCATACCCATATTTTTCTCTATATTCATCCCAATGTTCATTTACTCTTCTAATGACATCATCATCAGTTTTATGAGTGTTAGGAACATAATCTCTTCTCTGAGATTCAGCATATGCCAATATATCGTCTTTGTGCTCTTCCCAGCCATCTAGTTTTAAATATCTATACATCTCTTCCATCTTTTCGGAGGGATTTTTAATGAAATCTTCATATTTCGAATGATAAATTCTATCTTCAGGAATCAGATGTAAATCTCTATCTTGACATTCATATAGAAGTTTGTAGTTTTCCAAAATATCCAATTTCATTTTTTCTTTATCCCATTTTTGAAGAGTATAAATTTCAAACACTTCATCAAAGAATTTAACTGTGCTTGAATAGACCTTGTAGGGATTTCTATAAGTGTGAATGAATTTAGCGTTTGGAAACATTTCAAGTATCTCTTTGATTCGATAACTATTAGATGGATTTTTCAAGAAAAGCTGTTTGCCTTTATGACCTAAAGTCAGCATCTGAACTAGATAATAGTATTTCTTTTTCCATCGTTTCAAATGTTTAGGCATTCCCTCAAATGTTAGATATTTTGTATAAAGATCAAAATTACGAGGAAAGATAAAGCCAGTATAATAACCATATTTTGAGAAAGTACCTATACAATATTCTTCTTCTGTAGGTTCTTCAGCGCCCATAATTACATTATCCATCGGTCTAACATCAGGTAAAGAAGCATCGATAATCAATTTAGTCAGTTTAGGAAAACCTAAGTACAGCAAAGTTGCATAAGCTTCTGTGTTTGAAACGTATCCTTTTGATTTATCATAAGCCATTAAAGTCATTAGATATGTTGTTCCTGTTCTATAATGACCTATAATGAAAATCGGATCTTCCTTGATTTCAGTTTTCTTAATTTTTCTGTGGAACCTTAGTCTCTGAATCACTTTTAGAGGGTTTGTAATTACACTCAATCCTATTGCGTACAAAAAACGATGAAAATATTTGAGGTCAACTTCAAATTTATTATCCCACAGTACTTTTACAATGGTTGGAAGAGAATATCCTGCAAGTGGTTCTTCCTTAACTACTAGCCAAGTTTTATCATTTCCCATTATGAATCAGCTACTGAAATCATTAGTTTTAACGAGTTCAAACAGTAAAAAACGAGGTTATTTAAATAGTTTATACTAAAAAACATAAGAATGGAAAATCAGCTTAGAGGATTCGAAGATAATGGGAATAAATCATAAGCATCTGATGTTCCATCTATACTATATATTCCTACACATAAGGTAAATAATCGTTGATATCTGTATTTATATCAATAAGACCTTGTTCTATAAGTTGTAAAGCAGCGACTCCAATAAGTCCTTTGTTAATAGAATAAAGAGGGAATACAAGATCAAGTTCGGTTTGTTCTCCATAGCCTTTTTCAAACACAACTGTTGTGTTATTTATTATACTAATTGTGCTAGAAAATACTCTAGCATCACTCATTTTGTTTGCAATAGCACTATCAAATTCAGAATCAACTATTTCAGCAACAGGAAGTGCTTCTAATACAGAAACGAAGAGTATCAAACTCAAGAATAGAAAACTAAAGCAAACTATTTTGGTTTTTCTGTTAATTTTCATTTTATCACCATTTGAAGTCTTTCACGACTTCAGTAAACAAAACAATAAATTTGAAACTGAAAAGATATCTCACCTTTTTTTTCTGCAACAAGATTGCAACAACTTAGAGACCTCAGAGAAATAAGACAAGAATCAATCAACTGGATTGTTACTCAAGTGATATGAATCACCACTATAATCATTTTCACTTAATTCATAGTGAAACAATATAATGAATTTCTAATAAATTAACCTAACGATAAAAAAAAAGAGAGTTAGAAGGTTTAAGCCTTCTTTCTACGAATAATTAATGCTGCAACAGCTATAGTTGGAATTGCTATTAAGGCAATTGTTCCAAAACTAACACCGCTTGTTTCAGGCATACCAATAATTGGATCATGAACAAGTTTAAGTCCATCTCCATAATTTGGATAAACCAGATTCAAGTTGATGAATTCTTTACCAAAAGCATATCCGTGTCCAAATTGCTGATCATAGCCAAAAGTTGTTGCAGATGCAGTTACAGGAACAGTTTCTACATAAGTACCGTTTTCATAAAAGACGTCAGCTACGGGAGCCCATGCAAAATAAGCTTCTAATCTGTCTCTGTCATCAGTGAAAGCAATACCATTTTCTTCATGTAATTGGGTTCTGTTAGGAGTTAATTCATGGTCTTCATTTATTATTGTACCATATTCTGGTTGATTAACTCTTTCTCCAATCCTAACTCTGTGCCTATATTGCATCTCATGAACTTTTATATTAAAGACCAATCCAGCAGCACCTGGAGTAAAATTCCAATTGTTAATAATTATATCGAATTTTATTTCTTTAAGTCCTTGTACTGTATATGTTACTGGAGTTCCGTCTAAATCTTGAGTAATAACTACATCCTCAGTATATACGTGGTATACAAAAGCTATTGTTGCACCATTATCTAATACTGATGAAGTTTGAGTACCTCTTATTTCGTTAGTAAAATTCTCTGTTACTAAATCCCATGTTATTGTAGACGAAGCTAAATTATAGATCTTCCCACCTAAGAATTCATTTCTGTCATCAACAATAAGATCGTCGCCAAATAATTCAGCAATACTTGTGAAGCTTATGTGAAACATCGCCATTCTTCTATTATCTGTAGAATTAGTTTCCCAGATGAAAAAATCAGGTTTTCCTTCATTCAGTTTTACAGTGATATAAGGAGTCTCTATAAAGACTGATCCTTCTCTATTCTCAATACTTCCTGCAGCTGGATGAGCAACTGCTGAGGAAACAGATGAAAACACGAACATTGTTATTAGTCCGGCAATCATTATTTTGTGAATTGTTTTCAATTTAACACCAATATAACATTGACTTCCGCCATATATCAAATATCGGTTATACCAGTGTTTAACACCTGTTTCACACCAGTTTGAAACGGTTGGCAACCATTATTCTATAACAGTTCTACCATCGTCTGTCAGATATATTACGTAAGTCCTTCCCCATTTTTCACGTTTTATTAGTCCGCGTAGCTCTAATGGAACTAGGTTTCTAGAAATCTTGGATTTTGAATAACCAGTTATGTCACAAAGGTCTTTCTGACTGACTTTACCCCTTTTATCGTATATTATTTTGATTAACGATTTCTGATTATCTGTCAACAATGTCATTCCTATTTTCTTCATTGCTTTCTTTTCTCTGTATCTAATTAACCAAGATATACCACTTATTCCAATAAGTACACCAACAGCAAAACCTACTAGAAACATGACAGATTTAGATTCCCAAAAAGAAAGATCTTCTTCAGGAACAAGAGGTTCATCAAATCGAATTAAGAATAAAGGATTGGATTCAACGGCTAAATTGTCTAAATTCCAAGTTACTTTTATTCGATTTTTCTCAAGGATTTGAGTTACATTAGTGGGATATATTGCTGGAGTGCTATCTTCAAAATCGTGGATAAAACTTCTTTCAGGTAAATATACGACCATTCCGTATGATGTTGTTTGATGACTGATTGTTGAAGAGAATTCAAATGAATAATAGGTAGGGTTTGAACCAATGGGATTTAGAATGGTATTAAGATCATATTTTACAACAAATGCTGCTGTTTGACTCTCATTAAGTTCAGTTCTGAAGTTAACTCTTACTTTATTACTACTATTGGAAACAACATCCCAATTGAATATCAACGAGCCTTCTCCATCCTCAACAATGAGTGTATTTAATGATGTATTTAACCAAAGATCAATGTAAGTCTGAGTTGTATTTTCTGTGTTTTCAACCACAAAAGATTCACTAACAAATATTGAATCTGTTTGATAAATGTCTACTGTAGTATAATGAGATCTTATTATCATCTCATCAGCTAAGAATGTTGGATGTGAATATTCTTCATTTGTATATGTTTGGACATAGTTACTAGAAGAAATCAGTACCAAAATAGTGAAGAAAAGTAACAAAGTTCCTATAGTTTTGTGCTTTTGTGATTTCAAGGTAAGATTAATTGAATGTCGTAAGATAAAAAAATTTCCTTTTAATACAATGAGAAAAGAAGAGTAGAGAAATTATAACAAAAGAATGAAAAACGGTATGATTCACCTTCAGCAGCGCATTTAGCAGCTTTTTCCCTTTCCGTTTGCATTAACATTTCATCTTTGATAAAATCATCTGCTCATTTCATACCTTACTCATAAAGTAAATTTATTCCAAAGATTCAATTAATTCCTTAATTTGTTTAGCAAAATTTCTAGCTCCTGGATAGTGATGCATGTAGTTATAGCTTGGAACTTTAACTAAAGTTGAATCAGGAATTGTACTCAAAATGGTTTCAACAAATTCTACTGTGTGCAATGAATCATCTGGATCAAGAGTCACCCAAGTCTTACTAGGAACTTTAGCATAATCTTCTAATGCATTCCATCGAGAAGTGCTTAGAGTTTTTTTCCATCTCATAGCATTAGCGTTACCTAAGAAATCATTATAATGTTTTTTTTGAAATCCTTTGGAAAACATAATTGAAATCCACAATCTGATAATAGGTATTCCTATCACTTGAAGAACAAATGCTGGAAGAATATATGCAAACCATAAGATTTTCCTAGGAAGAATGAACTTTACTGAAGGGCCATTATAGAGAATTCCAGTAGGTTTAAACCACTTTTCCGCCATAGCTCTGGCACTCGTACTGCATCCAAAACTGGAACCAATCATGAACAAATTATTTTGATCGAATTTGAAATGTTCTATAGTTTCTTTCACATCTAGACCTAATCTGTTCATGTCAGCTTTGTGCTTCCATTTCACTTTAGAACTGTTTTTCTCTCTTGATTCAAAGACATATAAATCATATTCTGTATAAAGCTCATCCCATAAGTCTGACCAGCTGAATACACCTGTTGCATATCCTGGAAGGAAGAGAATAGTCTTTTTATTTTTCCCACCTTTCTTTGTGTAATAAACTAATAATTCCGCACCATCTGACATTGGAACATATTCTTTTGTAGATTCTTTCCAAAATAATTCTTCTTGGGAATAATTTTCCAAATCGATTTCTTCTTCACTCATTTGTTAAAATTTCAAAAATAATTTAATATTTTAAGGATATTGGTGTAGAAAAAATAGCTAAGTAATTATTTTTTCTATGTATTTTGATACTTTTTTAGTGAAATCAGCTGCTCCTGGAAGATGATGCATGTACATAAAACTTGAAACTTGTAAATATTCACTAGTTTCAACTAAATTTACACAAATCTTAGTCTCATCATTGATATGAAGATCTTCTTGGATAGCTCCTACCATAAGTGTGGGGACTTTGACCTTCTTGAAATCCTCAGTTCCATCCCAAAAAGTTACCCACCTTGTTTTTTTCCATCTCATTGCACTAGCAGTCCCAATATACTCTCTATATCTATCCCTCTGAACTCCTTTTGGAACTGCTGTTCCTATCCAAATTTTTCCTATACTTCTTAACATCCAATTAATTAAGAAACTAGGAGTAAATTTAGTCATATAGATTAGTTTTGAAGGGAGTATGGGAGTTCTAACTGGACCTATCATTATCATACCTAGAGGTTCATCTATCCATTTTTCAGCTAAACCTCTCATTACATAAAGAGCAGAAGCACTGGCACAGAGAATTACTGTTTTTTTAGGATCTAGTTTCAATCCTCTAATGGCATCTCCTATATCCATCCCAGAACGATTCATATCACCCTTGTGACTCCATTTTACTTTAGATGTAATTTTTTCTCTAGTTTCCAAAACATAAAGATCAAATTCTTCGTAAATACAGTCCCACAAATCGTTCCAAGACATAGGAATAGAAGCATAACCAGGAATGAATAAAATAGTTACTCCTGAAGTATTTTTACCTTTTTTTGTAAAATAGCAAAGCAGTTCTGCCCCATCAGACATGGGAACATAAACTCTTTCTGCTTCTTTGTAGAAAAGAGCTTTTTGACGATCTACTTCCTGTTTTTTTTTCTTTTTGGACTTCATGGATGGAATTATCTTCAAATTAGTTATATAAAAAATGTTAGGAAAGACACTATTAATCTCTTTCATGAAGATATTTATTTAGCTTTTAGAATTTACTAAGTTAGATAAAGTTGAAAATTCCTAATACTCATCCTAGAGCAGAATCATTAAGTGTTAGAGATTTGATTATAGAAGGTATGCATCAAGATATCGTGGCAGAAGCTGGTTTAATAGCACATGGACGAGGGGAAGCCTTTGACTATTTAATTGGTGAAAAAACACCTTTGTTTGCAATTCAGCAGCAAACCGCAGCAATTGCTATGATACTTTTAGCAAAAAAAGCAATAATTTCAGTAAACGGGAATATTGCATCACTGTGTTCAGAAGATTTAGTTAAATTGGCAGATATTCTTTCTGTAAACCTTGAAGTTAATCTCTTTTATCGAAGGGAAGAAAGATCAGCAATTGTAACAAAAAAACTTCAAGAAGCAGGAGCTAAAGATATTCTGGGAAATGATCCTGAATTTTATACAACCATTAAAGAATTATCTCACTCTAGAAGAGTAGTAGATAAGAGAGGGATTTTTTCAGCTGATGTAATATTAGTTCCTTTAGAGGATGGCGATAGGACGATGGCTTTAAGAAAAATGGGGAAGAAAGTAATCACTATAGATCTTAATCCTCTATCTAGAACCTCAATCTGGTCAAATATTACAATAGTTAATAACATAATAAGAGCAATTCCTGAAATGATAAGTATTGCTGAAAAGCTAAAAAACAAAAGGAAGGAAGATCTTTTAGAAATCGTCGAAAAATTCGATAATCACAAATCTTTACAAGAAAGCTTAGCATACATATCACAGAGGCTAAATAATTTAGCAAAAGGAGACCTTGAAAAACCAATAATGGAATAGGAAGATGTAAAAAATGACTGCAATTGAGAAAATTACGATTAAGGATTTCCAAAAAATGAAAGATGAGGGAACTAAAATCACAATGATTTCCGCATATACTTATCCTATAGCAAGGATCATTGATGAAATAGGGATTGATTCTATTCTAATAGGAGATTCTCTAGGGATGACTGTTCTTGGTTATGAGAATACACTAGAAGTTACAATTGAAGATTCTATTCGACACAGTCAAGCAGTTGCTAGAGGAACAAAACGAGCGCACATCATAGGTGACATGCCTTTCTTAACATATGGAGTTAATGTTGAAGAAACTGTCAGAAACTCTGGAAGGCTTGTGAAAGAGGGAAGATGTGAATCTGTCAAGCTTGAAGGAGGGGACGAAAGAGTTGAGGAAATCAAAGAGATAAAAGCAATAGGGATACCAGTTTTAGGTCACATCGGTCTCACTCCAACGTATATTAATGAATTTGGAGGTTTCAAAGTTCAAGGCAAAGAGTCAAGGGATGAGGAGAGATTAATTAAACATGCAAAGAAGCTGGAGGAAGCTGGAATTTACGCTTTAATTATTGAATCTGTTCCTTGGAAACTTGCTAAGAAGATTACAGAGGAATTATCCATTCCAACCATAGGGATTGGAGCTGGTGAACACTGTGATGGACAAGTTCTTGTTATAGATGATCTAATTGGTCTCACTTTCGACTTGAAACCTAAGTTTGTTAAGAAGTATGCAGATGTTAACTCCGTCATCAAAAATGCAGTGAAAGAATTTGCTGAGGAAGTTAGATCAGGTAATTTTCCTTCTCAGAAACACAGATATGATTAATCAGCCATATTTCTTCACAGTATTGTAACAAATTTCTTCTTCAATATAATTATCTAGATGAGATAGAACTGACCTATTTTTATAGATTAAGAAAACCCCATTGCCAAGCATAATCTGACCAACAAGGATTTCACTACCTTCCAACTCATGCATAATTTCATTGACTTGGGGGGTAGCAAGAAGAGAAGTTATGGAGAACTGTTTTGATACAGTAGCAAAGTTTCTTATCGTTGGTTCATTAATTAAATCTGCTAAAAATAACTCACCAACTTTGTTAATTTGTTCCTTCCAACTAGCTCTGGTAATAATTGATTTAGTTGGAATTTCTCCAAAAGTAATTGTTGCAACTCTGTAGCTATTTTCTAAAATACTTCTAACTTCTCCTACTCCAGGAGCACCAGGTTGTAAGCGAAATTCCCATCCACCTTGAAGAAGACCAGAAATATCACCTAAACCTCCACTATACTTAATTTCTGCAGAATGAGCAAGACAATGAAGAGAATTTTCGGGAAATTGTAAATCGTAAAAATCATTAAAAGCTAAACAACTTCCAAGAGCTCCTGAAGCACTTGCTCCGAATCCACAAGCTAATGGAACCTCAAATTCATGAAATAGAGAAACTCCATGATTTCTATCTACTTCCTTATCAGCTGCAATTTGAAAATAGGACATTATGTAATCAGAAATCTTAGCTTCAGATTTTTGGACTTCCTTGTTATTGAAGTAAATATGATTCTTCGAGTCATTTGATTCTTCTATCCATGTAGTGGTTCCACGATTTATAGAAAAACCAGCTCCTTTTGATCCCCTGTAATTTGTATCATCTGCTTCATCATGTATTGTGAATATTCCACTAATGTGTGATGCTACCCAGAATTTTGACATGATATCACTCAGCATACGGATCTTAGTTCAAGAATCCCTAATTCTTTAGGAAAATTCTCATCATTTATTTTGTTCACTAGTTCAACTAATTTTCTATTTAGTGGTACTTTAATCCCTTTATTTTCTGCTAGATTGACTATTGTCCCATTTAAAGTACTTATTTCTGTTTTTGATCTGCTTTCTACATCTTGGAGCATAGATGATTTGTGTGTTGCTGTTTGGTTTGCTATTCTTTCTATCATATCATAGATTTCTTCACTAGTCAAAGCCAATTCTTCAGGTGCTACAAGTACAATTTCATCTATAACTAATTTGACTATTCTATTAAGAAAACTGTCTTTTAATATATCACCATTATTAAGTCCTGTAATTGCACTTAAAGGACCAATTGTACTATTTGTTGCTGTTTTCATCCATATCTTCTTTTGTATATCTTCATCAACTTCAATAGAAAGGCCTATTTCAGATAATATTTTCAGTATTTGTTGAATTTCTTCCTCTTCTTTATGATTAATACCTCCAATAAATGTATCACCTATACTAACTTCAATAGAGTGATTTTTTTCTTTCCTCAAAGCAGCTAAAGAAGTGACAGCTCTAGTGATTTTCCATTTCCTCTGAGAAAGAAGAAATGGTTTTTCTATGTTCAAACCATTCTGAAATAAAAGGATTGAAGCTTCAGGAGATAACCACTTCTCTAAATCATCAACAAGAAACTCATTCAGCCAAGATTTAGTTGAAATAATACAATTATCAAAAACATAATTCTCAGGTAGCTCCGCATAAACTTCGCAACTATGCAACTGAGGTGAAACATCTGTTGTAAGTTGGACTCTAATACCTTTTTTCCTAATCAATTTTGAACTCTTTAAAGAGGTAACACAAACAATTTTGTAATCTTGTCTTACCAATCTAGAAAATAAGACCGAACCTATAGCACCTAGACCAATCAAAAGGATAGATTTTTTTTGTTTCACAAATATAAGAAAAAATAATCTAAATTAAAAGGTTTTTCAGATAAAAAGAAAAATTAAGAAAAAAGAGACTGGTTTATTCAGTTCTTTTTACATGATGATCAAAGTTGAAGTCGTTCTTATAGCCTTTGTACTTATCAATAAGACTGGAAATATTATCTTCTTCTTCGACTTGCTCAGTTAAGAACCATTGAATAAGACTATTAGAACTGTATTCTTTGAGTTCTTTAGCTAGGTCATGGAGTTCAACAATTTTATCTGTGATGAATTTTTCATGTGCATAAGAAGCTTCAAGAATTTCCATTATGTTTGTCCATTCTTGTTTCTGTTCTGCTAGGGCTGCAAAATGAACATGACCACCCCTTTCAATAATGTGAGATTTGAATTTCATAGCATGTTCAAACTCTTCTTTAGCTTGAAATGTAAACCAGTCTGCGAGATTATCGAGAGTTCTCTCTTCAAACCAAATAGCCATCCCTAAGTAAAGGTAAGCTGATTCCAATTCTTCTTTAATTTGAGCATTAAATGCTGTATTTAATTTTTCACTAATTTTTGCCATTATGATGACCTTGTAAATTAACTATGTGCAATTTATTAGCACACCTTATAAGTTATTAGGTCAGTGCATTATTTCACCCAATAGATTTTCACACCTAGCCATAAATTTATTTTTAGAAATAATAAGTTCTATACATGTCTCACATTTCAAAAGATATTACTAGCACACTCGGTAATGAACTAGAAGGAAAAACAATAATTCATTGTATCACAAGTTCAATCTCATGTTATCTTGCGCCTCAAATTTCCAGAAAACTGATGAGACATGGAGCAAAAATAATCCCCGTTCTATCGTCTGAAGCTGCGAAATTCATTAATCCTTTGATTTTTGAATGGGCAACAGGAGAGAAACCAATTATTGTAATTGAAGGCGAAGTAGAACATGTAAAATATGCTGGTTTATCCAAAGAAAGAGCAGATTTAATTCTTGTAGCGCCAATCACAGCTAATTCCATTTCAAAAATAGCTACTGGGATTATGGACACTCCAGTTACACTTATCACTGGAACTGCTTTGGGAAGTAAGATCCCTGTCATAATTGTTCCCACTATGCATGAAGTTATGATGCTTAATCCAGCTGTAAAGGAAAATTTTGAAAAGCTTAAAGGAATGGATGTAGAAATCCTATATCCTCGAATTGAAGAGGAAAAAGCCAAGATACCTGAAACAGATGAGATAGTAGAATTCTGTTTAAGAAAACTCAGTAATCAATCTTTGGAAGGAAAGAAAGTACTTATCACTGCTGGACCTACAAGAGCTTATATTGACGGAATAAGATTCATTAGTAATCCCTCCTCTGGAAAGATGGGTTATGCAGTTGCATTAGAAGCTTGGAGAAGAGGAGCAGAGGTTAAGCTAATTTATGGACCATCTCAATTGAATCCATCAGAAGTTATTGGAGATTCAATCAAAGTAGAGACAGCCAAGGATATGTTCGAAGAAGCTCTTGATTTAGTCAGCAAAGATCAATATGACTATATAATTCTGGCAGCAGCAATGAATGATTTTGTACCTGAAGAAAATTTAGATGAGAAGATTTCATCTAAAGAAAAATGGGAATTAACTCTTCTACCAGCTCAGAAATTAGCAGATGATATAAAAAAGAATTCCCCCCAGTCAAAACTAGTTCTGTTCAAAGCTGAGTATAAGAAAACTGATTCAGAACTTATAGAAAGAGCAAAAGATAGAATGGAAAATGCTCAAGCAGATTTTGTTATCGCAAATGACGTTTCGGAAGAAAAGACAGGTTTTGAAAGTGATTTCAATAAAGTTGCTATGATAGGAGTAAACAGGAAATTAGAGTGGGTTGAAGGAACAAAAATAGATATTGCAAAGAAAATATTTGATTTTATTCTTCAATAAAAATTGTTTAAGGAAAATGTTTTTACATAGACTAAAAGATGTCATACTATGAGTACTGTAATAGAGACTAAAATCACATGTCCAAATTGTGGTAATATAGAGCAGGTTGAGATGCCTGATTATGTCTGCATTAGAATTTACAAGTGCCCCTCATGTGAAAAAGTATTTCATCCAAAAGAGGGAGATTGTTGTGTTTTCTGTAGTTATGCTGAAGACGATTGTCCTTCTAAACAAGTAGGAGAAGATTCTGATAATCAACTCAAGATCTAACTACAGGTGTAAAAGAAAACTTGAAGTTTTCAGGTAAGTATTCCTTCAGTTTTTTCAAATTATTCAACATGGCGTGAAAATGCTTTAAATCAGGTAAATTCACTGCTTCGTCCAAGTTTATCCATTTGGATTCTGAATGTTCCCACGTTAGTTTTACTTCACCTTCTAGATACTTACAGTAATAAGAAATGAAAACCATTGGAAACTCTTTTCCGCCTCTATAGAAGAAACCAGTATCCAAAGGTAAAATGACTTCAACTTTCAATCCAGTTTCTTCAACAACTTCTCTTAAGACTCCATCTACGGGAGATTCTTCAGCTTCTAATCGTCCAGTTACTACTTCCCAGGTTTCAGGTTGAAAATCTCTCTCTTTTGATCTTTTCATTATTAGTATCTTGCCGTCTTTTTCAATAACAGCTGCCATACCGACGTAAACTTGTTTCATAAAGACTATCTAATGATTCTTGTATTTAAATTAATCATTGTCAGTATAATCAGTAAGTTTCATATTTTTTGAACTTGTATTCATTTTACCTAATTTCTCTTCCAGTATTGCTACTAACTTCATAAGAGTTCTATTCTGTTCAACATTTTTCTTATAAAATTCAAGTAATAAATGAAGTGTTTTTTTTTCTGGGAAAAGAGTTAAAATGATTTCATGATAAATAATTTCATTCTCACATAAACTTATCATAAGCCTTGGATTAATATGTTTAATCTGTTCAAAACTATCTTCTGGATCTTGATCGAAATTAATAATAGGAAAATCAGGGATTTCTTCCTTCCATTGAGTTAAGTAAGTAATTATCTCATCCCAAATTCGAGGTTCTTTCAACCAAGTAAATAGCTCTTTACCATAGAATAAATGTGTATTCAGCTCATATTCTTCTGAAATTCTTTTGAGTTCAGAGATATAGTATTTCTTATTTTTGCTTAATCCAGGATCAATGAAATACATAATTCCGGTTAATTCTTGATCAGGATTTTCATTCAGTAGTAGTTTAGATTTTTTCTCAAAATTTTCAATTTGTCCTCTTTTTTTTGTGGAATCATGATCATCACGAAGCTTTTGTTCAATAAAATACAGATTGTCGTTTTCAGTGAATAATTGATCAAAGATTAAACTATCATTTTGAAAAATAAACTTCTTTTCCATAATCTCAAATTTTAGAATTTTAAGATATTCCTCTATGATTATTTCAAAAGCATCACCAAATCTGATTTCATTAGATTGAGTTATATTTTGAATTAGTTTTGCTTTAGCTTTAGTAGGTCTAAATAAACCAATATATCTATCTGGATTTTTCGCAACTTTTTCAAGAAGAGTAAGTTTCACTTTAAAAAAGATGGATTCATTCAATATTTTTTCAAAAGAGTCATATGATAGTAAATAAGAAATCATCACGTTAATTAGAAGAATTGAGTTAAAACTTTATCTTTTCCTTTCAATTTATTATCAGTAATCAAATCATCTATATATTCAAGGTTTTCTGTAGCATATTTTCTTCTTATACTATCAATGCTTATTAGTTCATCATTATCTCTAATATACCAGAAATCCCAACCATTGTTTGCTTTTTTATTGAGAATCATTGCACTTATTTTATGAATAGATCCTGTTTTTCCTGCATATTCAATTGTTCCAGTTGCATTAACAACAGCTTGATACTTCGAATCCTTTGAGTAAACCTTTTCACCTGACTTGATGTATTGATGTTCAACCAGATTTCCAAAAGGAATTTTTGGAGGTTTTCTCTCAATTTTATAATTAAGCAGGTTCTCATCCAATTGTTTGATTTTTGCAATTCTTTTATTGGCTTCTTGAATGTATGTTTCATCTATCTCAAAACCGATAAATTTCCTTCCTAATTTCTTTGCAATAGCACCTGTTGTTCCTGATCCCATGAATGGATCAATTACTAAATCACCTACATTAGATGTTGAAATAATAACCCTATAAAGAAGTGCTTCAGGTTTTTGAGTTGAATGTAATTTTCTTCCATTAAACTGTAATCTCTCCTTACCTATACAAATAGGGAGATACCAATCGCTTCTCATTTGTTTATCGTCATTAATTACTTTCATTGTTTTGTAGTGAAAAACAGGTTTCGATTTTTCATCTTTTTTTGCCCAAATCAAGGTTTCATGAGCATTGTTGAAACGAGTGCCTTTAAAATTAGGCATGGGGTTACTTTTGATCCAAACTATATCATTTAACAACCAAAAACCAAGATCTTGCATAATTTTCCCAATACGAAAAATGTTATGATAAGTGCCAATAACCCAAATAGAGCCTGTTTTTTTTAATACTCTTTTACATTCTGTTAACCAAGATACGGAGAAATCATCATATTCTTCAAAGGAAGAAAATTGATCCCATTGATCATTAACAGCATCTACTTTGGATTGATTTGGTCTATATAATTCATTTCTTAATTGTAAATTGTATGGAGGATCAGCAAATATTAGGTCAACTGAATCACCATCTAGCTTTCTCAAACCTTCTATACAATTAATTTTATGAATCTTGTTGATTTCCATTCAATATAAAATTCGGAAATTCGTATTTAAACTCTATGAAACCATATTATTAGAATCAAAGCCCTCTTTTTATTTTAGAAACAAATCAGAATCTCTTTTTTGCTTACTTTATAAGTAAATTCAGACATAAACTAGTGAAGAAATATGTCTTTAGAAATGTATCAAAATGCAAACTCTGAAATTATCAACAAAAAATTCTTTAGGTGGAGACAATTATTTTCTCTACAAAAGCAATGGAAAATATTCTTTTTCATCTCTTGAAGAATTATACAATAACTCTAATTGCTCAGAGATTCATCTTCCATCACTAGAACCAAATGGTGAGATAATTTGGGTAAAACTAGAATGTATGAATTTTTTAGGTGAAATCAAAACAATAAAAGTAATACCAACTAATGGTTTATATTTTACGTGTGGTTCTAAAATTAAGGTTCCAGTTATTGTAAATGTATTGGCCATTAAACCAAAAAAAACATTACAATTGAGATTAAAAGGAATAAAAAATATGTCAAAATTGGAAAAACTTTGGTTTTATTCAAAAATAGATTTGAATATTGAGACAGGTAAAGCTGAAGATCATATTTATGGTTTTTTCATTGGTTTTTTTCTAGCTGAAGGCAATTTTATCTATTACTCACATAGAATTAAAAGAGAATCTGTTTATTCAAGAGGAGCTTTGAAAAGATGGTCTAGAGAGAAGGGTTACAAAACAGTGGATGATTATTTAAAAAATAGAAAGAGCAAGAAAATTAAAGGTATTCAACTAGCTTGCGGAATAAAGGACTTAGAAAAAGGTTACATTCAAAAAATACCTTTCTCCACCAATGTTAATCAATATGGAAACAGCGTTCATGTTACAATATATGATTCTGAAGCTATTGATCTTGTCTGTAATTATGTTGATGGCAGTACAAGTAAGAATAAGTATCTACGGCAGAATGCATTTAACAGAAGTAAGAATTTTTTAAAAGGAGTTCTAGATGGTTTTTTGCGGGTGATGGATATCAGGAAAAGACAAGAATTAGTATAGGAATAACATCGAACTTCTTGTTAAGGAATCAATTAATGATAATATGCAAAATACTAGGTTTGCAACCTAGATATACGGAAACATTTGCACTTTCTTCTAAAGAAGGGAAGAAGAGATTTCATGTACTTTATCTAAGAATTCTTACCTACAAAAATAGAATTATGAGAAACAATGTAGTTTATCAAAACGTCCGCAGAATCGAAAACTATAAGCTAGAGAAGATCTACAGATTAGAGATAGAGAGTAGAAAATCAGTTACAGATGATTGGAATAGATTAGTTATACTTGGTAACGGTGCAATTATTCAAGTATAGATATCTCCGACATGCCAATATTACTTATAACTAATACACAATCATACTCTGTTCAACCTGGGATTTCCACAATTTTTTTCAGTAAACACCAATACCTAACTGGTTAGGTGTTAGATTCACTAACGCAACTGAAACGTTGATTTGGGCTGTTAAAGATAAAGATGTTAAAAAAAACACCTTTGATAAAACCGTAGCTAAAAAATATGGTGTTGGCAAAGTAGGAGCTAATGTTTGGGTTATGCCCTTTGTACAGGAAAAGAGAGGATGAAAGATGAAGAGGGCAAGAAACTTCATTCCACTCAGAAGCCTATTGAACTATTAAAACGAATCATCCTAACAACTTCTAAAGAGGGTGATGTAGTTCTTGACCCCATGGCAGGTTTGGGAACTACAGGATATGTTGCTAATGCACTAAATAGAAAATTCATAATGATTGAGAAAGAAGAGAAATATATCAAGGGGATTCAAAGAAGATTCTCAGAAAAGTTGCATATTAATTTTGAAAAAGAAAAAATAAGAAAAGATATTTCATGACTTATATTTTTCAAACCATTCAATTATTTTCTCTAGTCTATCTTTCATATGGAGAGGTTTACCAGATCGGCTGAGTTCATGACCTTCTTCGGGATATCTTATGAGTTCTGCAGTAATACCTAGTTTAAGGAGAGAAGCAAAATATTCTTCAGCTTGAGAGATGGAAACCCTAAAATCTTTTTCGGAATGAATAATTCGTGTTGGGGTTTTGGTTTTATCTACATAAGCTATTGGTGAAAACTCCCAATTTTTATCTAAATCTTCCCATGGAAAGGATCCTATTTCATCCCTAATGAGTTTTGTGACATCTGTTGTGCTCCAAAAACTAACTAGATTATATACACCGCGTTGTGGAACAGCTGCTTTGAATCTTTGGTCATGACCTATAATCCAAGCAGTCATGTATCCTCCATAAGATCCTCCAGTTATAAATAAATTGTCGGTATCTACGTATCCTTTTTCAGCTACTTTGTCAAGACCAATTAGTATGTCATTAGCTGGTTCTGTACCCCATTGTTGATAGACGTAACGGAAATCATATCCTCGTCCACTTGATCCTCGTGGATTGCAGTAAAAAATCACATATCCTTGGGAAGCAAAATACTGAAATTCAAACCACATAGACCTTCCAAAGGGGCTCCATGTTGCATGTGGGCCACCATGGATTTCAACTATTGTTGGATATTTTTTGTTTTCATCGAAGTTAGGTGGTTTTACAATCCATCCTTGGATTTCTTTTCCTTCAAAACCAGAATATTTTATTTCTTCTGTTTCTGCAAGTTTCCTTTCAGCAAGTAATTTTTCATTTGTTTTCCATAATGTTTTTAGTTCTTTGTAAACAAAGTCATAGAGCATTAAAACGGAGAATTCTTCTTTCTGTGAAGCGTTAATAAGAATCAATCCTTGATCACTATCAACATCAAAAGAATTGATACTTGAATCTCCCGAATAGACTTCTTCAACAGTTTCTCTGTCCATGTTGAAACGATGTACAGCAATACGTTCCCAATTATCAACTAAGAAATAAAGATAGGATGTTTCGCAATCAAAAACGGGAGATAATGCATGATTATCTACTTTCTCTGAGACCCATTTCTCTTCTCCTGTTTTGGGATTTATAATATATAATTCATTATTTTGTGTAGAAACCTTTTCTGGAGAGCTGTTACCGCTAAATACTAACCATTTCCCATCAGGTGAGATACCAAGAGCTGAATCAAAACCATACATTGTTCTGATAACTTTCTCTTCTTTTGACTCTATATCAATTTCTACAATAACAAATTCATAGGTATCATTCATGAAACCTTCTACATTGTGTTTTATTGCATAAATGGTCTTATTATCTTCACTCAGTACTGGAGAGAAATAATTGAATTCTCCTTTAGTAACCCTTGTTGAGGTTTTAGTTTCTAAATCGAAGAAATAAACATGAGAATATTTATCATCCAAAAAGGCAGTTCCTCTTCTGTACACAATATCTTTCACAACTCTTGGATCAATCTTCTTCTTATCCTTCTCTTCTTTTTCAAGATTTTCAATCTTATAATCTAAAGGACTTTTTTTGACTTCATCTTTTTTATCATCTTCTAAGGATTGTTCCTCAAGATTTACACCATGTATGTAAGCCATCTTTTGACCATCTAAAGACCACTCAAATTCAGAAACGCCATTTGAAGTTTTGGAGTATTGAACAGATTCTCCTCCATCAACATCCATGATAAAAATCTGTGGTTTTGCCTTTTCTCCGCCTCTAGCACTTAAAAAAGCCAATTGATCTTTGTTGGGTGAAGGTTTTATGGATTTATCCTGAGTTAATCCGCTGGTAAATTGTTTTGGACTTTGACCTTCAGAAATTAAATATACAGCGGAATTGTATTTGTTCTCTTTCTCATTCATCGATAGTTCTTCAAACAAAAAATTCTTGTTTGGTAAAATTTTTACTGTTGTTATTTGTTTCAATAATAATAAATCATCTATTGATAAATTCTTTTTACTCATTTTTGTTTTCACGTGAAGCTTGATATCTGAACGTGTAAGATTTGTTTAATAACTTTTGCCTCGCCAAAAGTAACACTTAGAGTAGTTACACAAATTTTGACACCAACTTTAAATATAGAAAGAAGATTAAATTTGCCTTGAAGAACTGATGGCTTTTATCGATAGATACCACGAATTTCTTAAGAAATATAAAGTGGTTGTCCTTGTTATCTGGGTCATTATTTTAGCATTTGGTATCTGGTTGGGACCAAAGTTTCTTAACGAAACTTCTTCAAATTTTGAAGCACCTGCAAACTCTCCAAGTGTAATAGCAGAGGAGGTTCTTGCAGCAGAATTTCCAGGTTACGAAAATGAAACAAGTATGATCATGGTAATTCGAATGGTAAATGATTCTGAAAGTGTTGTGAATAATGATACAGAATCATTTTGTTCTCAAGTTATAGATAGTATCTTAAACTCATCCTTTGACCACATTGTTCTATCAGTTTTAAGCTACTATTCACTAGTGGATGCAGGATTTAGCCAGGTTGCTGATGGATTTGTATCTACTGAAGAAAGATCAATGCTTCTAACAATTGATTTAATCTACAATGAAGAAAACAGCTCAATAAGTGCATTTGTTGAATATTTAAGAGAAGAAGTTCATAAAATAAATACATCTGAAGATTTCAATGTCTATCTTACAGGTTATCTAGTTATGTATCTTGATATGCAAGAATCAACAGAAGAAGATCTTCTTAGAATGGACTTGATTGTAATTCCAATAGCTCTATTAGTTTTAGCTTTTGTGCTTAGAAGTTTGAAATTGATGATTCTACCTATAGCTAGTATGGGAATCAGCATTTTAGCATCCTTTCTAATCATGTATCCAGTGGCTTTAATTTGGGATATATTTTCATTTGTGCCTAGCATAATGATGAGTTTGGTAATAGCTTTGTCTATAGATTATTCGCTGTTTCTATTATCAAGGTATAGAGAAGAAATAATGAAAAATAAATCAGTCTCAAAATCAGTTCTTCAGATGAGCAAACATGCAGGCCACACTATTACAGTTTCAGGGTTGACACTTGCTGTTACTTTCTTAGGGTTAGTTTTCTTTCCACTACAATTGTTATCAACAATAGGGATAGGAGCTGTTATAACCATAGTTATTACACTTGGAGTTAATCTTTCGTTTACTCCAGCTGCCCTTCTTACTTTTGAGGAGTTCTTCAAGAAATTTACTTTGTACAAAAAGTTAACAAAGAAACAACCTGAAACTGAAGAACAGTTAAAAAAGAAAGAAATAGCAGCTCAAATGAAAAGTATATGGTATAAAATAGGAAAATTGTCTACTAAATATGCACCATTTGTTATCATAATCGTTATAATAATAGCAATTCCAGTTTCAATTCAGGTTTTCAAATTTGATAGATCAATGGATTATAGACAGATATTACCTAGAGGCTCGGATTCAGATCTAGCATACCAAGCATTAAGTGAAGATTTTTCCCCTGGACAAATTCTTCCATTTTATGTAATTATTAAAACCAATCAAACAAACGGAATAATGAACCCAACATTTTTCCAAGATGCAAAGGAAATTGCGATTAGACTAGCATCTGAAACAATGGTAAATAATGATAGTTTCACGTCTATTGTGAGTGCAGGAGGAAATTATATTCCATTTTTAGCAGCAATGGCATTTCTCACTCCAGCAACACTTGAGTATAATAGTTCAGATGGGATGTTATATCGAATAATTTTCAATAGATATACAAATCTGGAAAATTCTACAATACTTATAGAAATACAAACACCATTTGATCCTTGGGCTGATGAAGCAGAGGCATGGATCAAAGAGACAAGAGTCATTCTTGAAGATTCACAAGCAGAATATGGATACGAAATGTATCTAGCAGAAGGATCAACAGTCATGGTTGATGCAATAGATCAAGTCTACAAACTTTTCCCGATAATGATAATAGTTACAATATTAGTAGTTTATATCCTGATAGCATTAATGTTCAAATCTGTCTTTATACCATTAAGGCTTATAATTACAATTGGATTAACCTTATCGTGGATATATGGTTTAGGGATTTTTGTTTTTAAGACACAAGTATTCAAATCGGTAATTCCAGCTTTACAAGGAGTAAATTCTTTCTATTGGTTAGTTCCCATCATGGCTTTTTCAATTCTAATAGGGATTGGTCTAGATTATGATATATTCCTACTCTCCAGAATTTCTGAATTTCGTGATATGGGTTTTACTGAAAAAGCGTCAATACACAAAGGTTTGTTCAAAACTGGTAATGTAATATCGTTTGCTGGAATTATCATGGCGATTGCTTTTAGTGGGTTACTATTTTCTAGAGAAATGGTACTAAATCAATTTGGTTTCATGCTGTGTATAGCTGTTTTGATAGACACTTTCATTATAAGAACTATACTTGTTCCAGCAATAATGAGTTTAGCATCTAAATGGAATTGGTGGCCAAAGAAAGTTCCTGAACCAACTAAAACGGATTTGGATATAGAATAAAACTAGGAAGGAAAATATTGAAGGATTAGAAATATACTAATCCTATTAATTTCCAGAAAAAGGGTAGAACGAAGGCTATAAGCAACAGACCAAATAAATCAACTAATGAGCCTATTTTTACCATTTCTCTTATTTGATATTTACCCGTACTATATGCAATCATTGACGGAGGAGTACCTTGTGGAAGCATGAAATCCACACTTGAACCTATTGCTGCAACAACCGCTAGTAAGACTGGATCAATATGGAACAATAACCCGAGAGGGATAACGAGAGGTACAAGTATTGCAGCTGATCCCGTATTAGATGCAATGAAGGTCAATATGATGCTGACTAATGCAATGAGTGCTATAAAGAGAATTTTGCTAGAAATTCCCAGACTTTCTAACGAATATGCAATCAGATCCCCAGCTCCTGATTCAGTTAAGATGACTCCTAA
>JAUWJS010000072.1 GCA_030607575.1 Candidatus Heimdallarchaeota archaeon
CAGCGAACAGTAACAAGCGATCCGTAAGCGCTTCTCTCTCGAAGTGTGGGCGGGGTAGGAGGGGATGTGACGTCCCCATGATGTGTCATAGACACTTCTAAAGAATTTGTACAAAATTCATGTCATATGTCAATGATTTATGTAAAAGAATATTAACTATGATTGAAATTTCAATTCATGAATGACTCTAAAGAGCAAAAATCACTACGAGTAATCATCACCGGAGGTTCTAGTGGTATTGGTAAAGCAGTAGCATTAGAAATGGCAAAAAGCGGTCATCGTTTTTATTTAACTGGTCGTAATGAAGAACGACTTCAACAAATATGTAGTAAGTTAAACTCGCTAGGGTGTGATGCACATTATGGAGTAGGAGATGTAGGTTCTGAAACAGATGTAGAAAATCATTTTCAAGATGTCAAAAAGAAATTGGGTGGAATTGATGTTCTATTTGCTAATGCTGGTGTTGGTTATTTTGGGAATCTAGAAGATTTAACAATTGAACAATATGATGCACAGTTTAATACAAATGTTCGAGGAGTTTTCCTTTGGATTAACAAAGTTTTACCCCTATTAAAGAAACAAAATAGTGGTCATGTAATTGTAACTTCATCCAATTTAGGGATGAAAACGGGAGCTAGATGTAGTCTTTATGCTGGAACTAAACATGCTGTACAAGCTATGGTTTGGTGTTTAAGAGATGAACTAAAAGGTACTGGAGTAAAAGCTGCTACTATCAACCCTGGTTCAGTAGACACGCCATGGTTTGATGAGGATGTTGACAGAACAAAAATGTTAGCAGTGGAAGATATTTCCAAAGCTGTTAGGTTCATTATTGACCAAGATGAAACCTCAAATATTGACCATATCCTCTTGTTGCCAGGTAAACAATAAGTGGAAATATCCTCTCCCTTTTTTGATTAAACCGCGTATAATTTTTTGAGAAGAACTTCTCTAGATAGAGATTGAAATGCTCTTTTTACTCCAATACCTTCTATGGCTATTGTTTCATAAACAGGTATATTTGCCCCCAAATTAAGCGCATCAACTAATTCTTTTTTTGGCATTGCATCAAGGACATCTCTCTTGTTAAGTGCAATAACAATGGGAGTTTCTGTTCCAATTTTATCTCCCAGTTCATTTTTCAGTTCCTCTGCAGATTCTACATTATCCGCTAACATTGCTCGGGATGAGTCTGCTACAAATAGTAATCCATCCACTCCCTTTAACACCAGAGATCTTTGATGCCTGTGTCTTCTTTGTCCTGCTACTGTGTATATGTCTAGTATCACTGAAGATGTTGCCATAAAAGGACTGAAATCAAAATAGATAGTTCTTCCTGATGGATCTTCTATGCTATTCAGTCCTCCCTTCTTTATTCCAGTAACATCGGTGTGAAGTTTCTTAAGTAGTGTAGTTTTGCCTGCTAAGCTAGGTCCTACAAAGACCAACTTAAAATGCATTTTTCCTGATGCGTCTTTTCTCATCTTTTCCTCATCAACTTTTCAATGATGTCTCCGTGATTAAGGACTTCTTAACTTTTTTCTCTCAATACAATTAGAACATAATCATTTTCAGGAGCTACTAAGATTTCTCCATGAGTTGTATCTAGAGTGAAGAAATTCAAGTCTCCTTCGTTTAGCTCAGTAACAACTGCCTTTGCCCTACCTACAAGTGATGCAACTAGAGCTGACACATTTTCTCTCATTTCCATGCTAAGATTTTGTGTGCTAGAAATTGGCAGTCCATCATTACTAGTGATTATTACTCCTCTTACTCCCGGATGCGACTCTAAGGATTTTAAAGTCTCTTCAAATTGTTTCTGTGATATCATTCGATATTCTCCTTTAATTCGGTACCAATTTAATTAATTTTCTCTCAAGATATTAATTCTATTATATACATATGATGAATCATTTTTAAAAACTTATGATAGTTTTCAATATCAAGAAATGTTTTTCTGGTTAGTTCTTATAGTTTTTTAAATGTCAAAAATGACAATTCACCAAAATATACATTAAGGTCAAAAATTTCTAGAAATTAATTGAATCATTTCTCATGTTGTTTCTAATGACAGTTGATGAAAACATAATTGAAGAGAAGAAGAAGGTTCTTTCTAAACTTCGATTTCACGATATTTCTTTTACAAATAGGATGATAGATGCCTTCATGAATGTTCCTCGAGAGGAATTTGTATTAGAAAAACATAGAAACAGAGCTTACGTGGACACGCCCCTACCTATTCTCTCAGGACAAACAATTAGTGCAATCCACATGGTTATGATTTATATTTCTCCTAAATGTACTGATCCAAAAGTAGGAGATAAAATTCTTGAAGTTGGGGCTGGAAGTGGATATAATGCTGCCATGTTCGCAGAAATGGTAGCTCCAAAAAATTCTCCTAATCCTGGTCATGTTTATGCTAGTGAGATAATTCCTGAACTTGCCGAGTTTGCTAAACAAAATATTGAAACAACAGGTTATTCTGATCTCGTAACAATTATTCAATCAGATGGTGGATTGGGTTATCTCGAAGAAGCTCCTTATGATATTATCTCTGTTGCAGCAGCTAGTAAAAGAGTACCTCCACCTTTGTTAGAGCAGCTGAAAGTAGGTGGAATCCTTGTTTTACCTCTTGGAAGAACGTTTTATCAAGAACTGGTTATAATAAAAAGAGAATCTGAAGACAAATATTCAGAGAAAAAAATGGGTGGAGTTGCCTTTGTACCCTTAACAGGGAAATTTGGCTAATTTCTTCTTTTAGGCAAGTTTTTTAACTAAAATATAGAAATTAACATGCTAGGTGAACACTTATGGGTGTCAAAAAAATAAGCGATCTTTTTCAAGGAACCCCCATTGATTTAGACCAACTGAGACAAAAGAAGTTAGCTGTGGATGCTTACAATATAATCTACCAGTTTCTAGCTTCTATACGTGGATATGATGGAGGTCTCTTAACAGATTCAGAAGGAGTGGTAACTAGCCATCTATCTGGTTTGTTGTACAGAAATGCAAGATTAATTGAAAAAGGAATTCAGCTAGTTTATGTTTTTGATGGAAAACCATCACAACTAAAGAGAGAGGAAATTAGAAGAAGAGCTGCAGTAAAACAAAAAGCTAGAGAAGAACTTGAAGAAGCATTGGAAAGAGGTGATATGGAAAGAGCGCGTACAGTAGCCCAAAGAACTAGTAAGCTTACAAAACCTATGGTTGAGGATAGTAAGAAACTTTTATCCCTAATGGGAATTCCTGTGGTTGAATCACCTCAAGAAGGTGAATCACAAGCTGCTTATTTGGTAAGAAAAAACAAAGTTTATGCTGTCGCATCTCAGGACTATGACAGTTTACTTTTCGATTCTCCTATTTTAATAAGGAACCTGACTTTATCTGGAAGAAGAAAACTTCCTCGCTCTAATAGGTTCACTACTATAAATGTTGAACTCTACAATCAAAGAGATTTACTTCAAGCTCTTGAAATTACGAGAGAACAGCTTATTGATTTATCCATTTTAATTGGTACAGACTTCAATCCAGATGGTGTCAAAGGAGTTGGCCCCAAAACAGCTTACAAATATATTAAACAACATGGAAACTTAGAAACAGTTCTAGAAAATGAAACCAAAATAGAGCTTGATGATGATTATGAAGCAATAAGAGACATTTTCCTTAATCCTCCACTGGTTGAAGATGTTAACTTAAAATTCAAATCGATAGATGTTGAAGGAACAGTTGAATTTCTATGTGAAGAGCGCGGATTTGCAAAAGAAAGAGTAATTAATACTCTCCAAAGAGCAAAGAAAGGACAAGAAACTGCTTTGAAGCAGAAAAGTCTTGACGCATTTTTTGGTTGATGATTCAAATGTCTTCTAAGTACACAATTTTTGTTAAACTTGGTTCAAACAAGGATTTATCAAGATTGGAGTTATCTATTTTGTTAAAAAAATTAGGTGTAGAAGATGTTGCTTTCACTGAGTGGATGGATTATATTTTATTAAAGCTAAACAGAAATACTTTTACTAAGTTCTTTAAAATTCTCGACCATACGGGTAGCATAATAAAAGCAGGATACCTGAATTCTGAAGCGAATATTGATAAGGAAGACATCTGGAAACTGAAACTCAAAGATCACTTAATTATGAACATAGAAAAATTTTCATCTGAGAAAAATAAATTACTAAAAATTGCTTTGGATATTCAAGCAAAAAATATCAAGTTACGTAATAGGATTATCAATTTCATCAAAACAACTATTATAAATTATTCAAAAGAAGTGAAGATTCAAACAAAGATTATTGGAATGAAAAAAACCTATTCAGAGTTAACACCTTTTCAGTTTTACAAGGAGAATTTTCCTAAGAGAGGATTGGAAATAATAAGTTTCAGCGTGAAGTCCAAACTGATCTTTGGCATAACAAAATGGGTTACTAATCCTTTACTAGATATAAAACAAGATGAAAGGCGTCAAACAAGACTTTTTACTCATGGAACATCAATTAAACTAGCTCGAACGCTTGTCTTTCTCTCTGAGGTTCCTAATGATGGATTATTACTAGATCCCTTCTGTGGAACAGGTACTATACTTATTGAAGCACTTAAACGAAAAATGCAGACAATAGGAGTGGATAAAGACCCTAAATGCTTCAGAGCTTCTAAGGATAATCTCAATGCTTTCAGTCTTCAATACCCTGCAAAAGCAAAAATGAAGGACAAATGGGTAGTTTATAGTCAAGATTCTAGAGATTTGGGAAAATATTTGAAAGAGAAAAGTCTTGATGCTATTGTCACCGAACCATATCTTGGACCTTTTTTGAAGCAATTGCCTTCAATTGAAGAAGCTAGAGAGATTATGAAAACTCTCGAAAAATTATACATCAAAGTGCTAAGAGAAGGTTCCAATCTTCTAATGGATTCTGGCAAAATTATATTCATACTTCCAGTGTATCACTACTCAGAAAAACTTGAAGTGCATCCCGATATAGAAAAAATAGCTAGTCAGTGTTCCTTAATCAATCAAGAATCAAGTAAATTTTTTCATGTTTCTCTCCCCTTACAAATAGGACGAAAACACAATATCATTAATAGATATCTCATTATTTTCACAAAACAATTGAACAAAACAAGATGAAATTCTCATATTTTATTTTGTTATTTTAGTCTTCTCCAACAGCCAAAAAGTGCATGTCTCTGGTCATTGCTTGAACTCTACGCTTAGTTTTTGATATCCAGCTAACATGGATCAAGCCTTGATTTTCGAGTGTCATTAAAGCTTTATTGAGTTCACTATCTGAAAAGTCCCCATACATATCTTTTAATGAATTTTCTAAATCGCTTTCTAAAATAACCCCTCCTCTTTTTTCGAGGACTGCTAAAATACACGATTTAAGTGGTGTAACCTTCCACATGTCGTTTTTGTTCATGAAATATATTTTCATGTGTCTGTATAAATGCCTTGTGATTAAGAAAAAAACTGTTCTTAGTGTTACTTTTTATTATTAGGGTGTTTTTTGTAATCCCAAACAAAGACTTCACGTAAAGCAAAATTTTTAATAGGTGTAATTTTTGACGTCTTCAGTCATCATGAATGCAAGAAATAGGATATACCTGATATTCTTTTTGGCAGTAGGAATTATTTTCCTAATTGTTGCTATAGTTCAAGGTCAAATTGTGAGGTACACAGAAATCAGTTCGTTTACTGACTTTCTCATAAAAGATTTCTTGAGTGCATATGTAACTGGTTTCCCAAATCCAATAACAGGATAAGATAAGTGATTAGAAATGGCTACAAAGCAAATAAAACCAATATTCTCAACATTACTAAGACCTCTTCAAAATCATAGAATTAGGATTATTAGAACAATTGTACAATTTGTAATGTTTGGACTTCTAAGTGGTTTAATCTTTGGATTAGCAAGAATCCCTATGCTCTTACCAATAGCTTTTCCAACTGGCGGACCTTTCTCCACAGTTTGGAATGCTTTTGAAGCTCTACAATATCTTCTTACATATTGGATATTTCCATATCTAGCACTTTCTGTCTTCTTCCTATTTGGATCAATTTTGGGAAAAACTACTTGTGGGTGGGTTTGTCCTTTTGGTCTTTTTCAAGATTTATTCAGACTGATTCCCATTAAGAAAAAACGTGTATCCCGTCCAACTAACAAAAATTTAAGCAAAATTGGAACAACAATTCTTGTTTTTATCTTAATAATGTCTTTCATAATTGGTATCACATTCAATAATAGCGGTGTAAAGACAACATTTGGAGCGGGTAAGGATATGCCTTTTAGCACCATCGATCCTTCCTCAACACTTTTTGCAACTCTGTATTATTACCTATATTGGGGGATGCAAAGTGCTTCTTTTGGAGCAGAAATAGGTCAATGGAAATTCTTATTCTTCTTACGTATAATTATTTTCATCATTGTGCTTGGATTAATCACAGTTTATCCAAGAGCTTATTGTAGATGGCTATGTCCAACAGGTGTACTTCTGGGACTTTTCAGTCGATTTAGTATATTTGGTCTGAGAATAAACAAGAACAGATGTACAAGTGGTTGTGATAGTTGTGAAAAAGCATGTCCAATTCAAGTCCCTATTCTGACGTATGATAAAGATGTTACGAATAAGATGTGCATTAATTGTGGTGAGTGTATTGATGCATGTAAAGAAGGGGCATTAAAACTAACATTTAGAATCTAGTTTTGGCAATCAAACCTCCTTTTTTATCTATTTTTGCTTGATTTTTGTTTCACTAAAAGATTCTATGGTTATAAATAGCTATTTAACTATATTTTGTTGCTAACTAGGAAGAAAACAAACCATTATATAGTTACAATTTAATCAAAAAATAGTTAAAAAATAATCCACAGTCTGAGGAATTATCGATGGTTGAAAAAGAAATTACCCTTAGGGTAGCTGAAGCTAAACAAAGAGATGTTGGACGAGGGAAGGTTAGATTAGACAGCATGGCTATGTCTAAAATTGGTGTTTCCACAGGAGATATTGTAGAAATAGTTGGAAAACGTTCAACAACTGCTGTAGCATGGCCTTCATATCCTGAAGATCTCAAAAAAGAGATAATTAGATGTGATGGTGTTATTCGTAGAAATGCAGGAGTTTCTCTTGGTGATAAAGTAGTCGCTAAGAAAGCAAAAGTTAGCGTTGCTAGACAAGTAACTCTTGCTCCTGAACAAATGTCAGTCAATATTGATTTTAGCTTCGAAAATTTTGTCAAAAGAAAATTGTTAGGTCAACCTTTATCAAGAAAAGATACTGTACTAATTCCAATTCTCGGAAGAGCAATACCTTTTAATGTAGTTAGTACTGTGCCTGCCGGAATAGTTGTAGTAACAGAAGGAACTCAACTCAAAGTAGCAGAAAAACCATTAGTTGAAGGAGCAAAAACTGCCCCAAGTATTTCTTATGAAGACATAGGGGGACTTCATCAAGAAATTCAAAAAATACGTGAAATGGTAGAGCTTCCGCTTAAATTTCCTCAATTATTCGAAAAACTAGGAATTGATCCCCCCAAAGGTGTGTTATTACACGGACCTCCTGGTTGTGGAAAAACATTGATCGCAAGAGCAGTAGCTAACGAATCAGAAGCCCATTTTATTGTTATAAATGGTCCAGAGATTATGTCCAAATTTTATGGTGAATCAGAACAGCGTCTGAGAAGTATTTTCAAAGATGCGGAAGATAATTCACCAAGTATAGTTTTCATAGATGAGTTAGATGCCATTGCACCAAAACGAGAAGATGTTACTGGTGAAGTTGAACGACGAGTAGTTGCTCAATTGCTAGCTCTAATGGATGGGCTCATTGCTCGAGGACAAGTTATTGTGATAGGGGCTACTAATCGGCCAAACGCGGTTGATCCTGCACTGAGAAGGCCTGGAAGATTTGATAGAGAAATAGAGATCCATGTTCCTAATAGAGATAGTAGAGAAGAAATTTTACTCATCCACACAAGAGGCATGCCTCTCGCACAAGATGTTGAATTAAAAAAACTTTCTGATGTAACTCACGGTTATGTGGGAGCGGATTTGGAAGCTTTAAGCAGAGAAGCCGCTATGAAAACTCTAAGAAGAGTTCTACCATCGGTTAATCTTGAAGAAGAAAGTATACCTTCAGAAGTCTTAGATCAACTTGAAGTAACACATGAAGATTTTGTTCTAGCTTTCAAAGAGATTACTCCAACAGCTATAAGAGAAGTTTTCATTGAATCACCAAATGTTCCTTGGGAAGAAGTAGGTGGGTTAAAACCGGCTATAGAAGAAATTAGAGAAGCAATTGAGTGGCCTTTGACAATACCCGATTCTTTCAAGAGAATTGGTATCAAACCTCCTCGAGGCATATTACTTTATGGACCTCCTGGTTGTGGTAAAACACTACTAGCAAAAGCTATAGCAACAGAATCTGAAGCAAATTTCATCTCTGTTAAAGGACCTGAGATACTATCAAAATGGGTAGGAGAAAGTGAAAAAGCTATAAGAGAAGTGTTCAGAAAAGCTCGATTAGCTGCACCATCAATAGTCTTTTTTGATGAAATTGACTCACTAACTCCAATACGTGGAATGTCTTCTGATAGCAATGTAACTGAGCGTGTCATCAGTCAACTTCTGACTGAATTAGATGGATTAGTGGAGCTGAAGGATATTGTAATTATAGCAGCTACAAACAGACCAGATATCGTTGATCCAGCTCTAGTTCGTCCTGGACGTTTTGATAGGCTGATTTATATAAATCCTCCAAATCAGAAAGGAAGATTGGAAATATTCAAAATTTATACAAAAAATATGCCACTAGATTCTACAGTGTCACTTAAGGAATTGGCATCTTCTACAGACGGTTTTGTAGGCGGTGATATTGAGGCCTTGTGCAGAGAAGCAGGAATGTTAGCTTTAAGGGAATCATTTGATATTGAGGTCATTAATATGGATCACTTCAATGCAGCTCTTGAAAAAATACATCCAACCTGTACTCCAGAAGTCCTTAAATATTACGACAAAATTGAAGAGAAATTTAAGAGACCAACTCAAATAACTAGCCCAAAAATAGGTTTTACATAAAACATTCTTCTTTTTTTAACTCTTTTTAATTATATTTTCTTTTCATTGACTAGCTATGATATTAAACAAATTTTTAAGTATAAATGTACAATATTGAATATTAAAGGGTTGTTCGTAAATTGATGGGGTTTTATATTATTAACAAAGAAAAGATGGAAATTTTGTTCTGTAGACCACTTTCTGTCAAAGCAGACGAAACAGAAGTTGATTCTATTGTTAAAACATTATTAGATTTCTATATGAAATCTGAAGAACAACCACTATTAGAGGAATTACAAGTACTCCATTTTGCTAAATCCAAAGTAGTTTTCATGTGTAAATACTCTTTCTTATTTATTCTCCTCAGTCCTCCAAATTATTCGACTGAAATGATCTCATCACAAATGTTCTTCTTTATGAAATTATTCTTAAACGCTTTCGAAATAAAAGATGAGAAAAGCGCCAGTGAGTTTTTACATGAGCTTGAAGGAATAAAGAGAAGAGAAATCTCTGAATCATTATCACATTCATTTATGCTGTGGAATGTACTTGATTTACACATAGAGGATATCGATAAGAGAAACACGATTGAAGTTTTTGAGAATATTTTGAATTCAATCTGGTTAGGAATTAGACTATTTATTGTTGAAAATGAATCGAAGATTACAAAAGTTTCTATACAAGAAATAAAAGAAGATATAAGCGATTTTCTTAATAAGAATACCTACTTAATAAAAGAAAAATTTTCTTTGGAAGAGGATGAAGGTTTCAGTTTCTGTGATATAGATATTCAAAGAGGAACAACTGTGGAGATAAAAGGAGAATTTTTAGTTTTGCTAAAGAAAATAATGGAACTTGTTGAAGAGAAGATGGGAGTGAAAGAATTACGACAAATTGTAGCATCAAAATCCCCTTCAACGATAAGAGTAGAATGGGATAGGATGATGGGGTTAGGGATTCTACAAGATGTATTAAACTTAGTATGGAGGTAAGAAAATGAATCAGTTACAAAAAATAATCTGCGTTGGTTCTGCTTTTGTTGGAAAAACATCATTGGCTAGAAGATTTACTTTGAACACTTTTATACACAGTTATATACCTACTTTGGGAGTGAGCTGGCTAACAAAAACTATAACCTTAACTCCAGAACAACTAAATGAAAATTTGACTAAGGAGATATATAGTGAAAAAATGACAATAAGAATGAGCTGCTGGGATACGGGAGGGCAAGAAATGTTTGCTTATCTCCGCCCCAAATACTACGCTGGCGCTTCTTGTGCCATTATCGTTTATGACATCACCAACCAGTCTTCTTTTGATGATTTAGATGTCTGGGTCACTGAAGTTCTCTCCAAATGTCCTGATATCCCTGTTATTATCTGTGGTAACAAATTTGATCTCAACGAAGCTCGTTCTTTTGACAAAGATTCCATTCTCGATTCCATTCGTCTCAAGAAGTTTGATTATGTTGAATCTTCTGCTCTTTCTGGTTTCAATGTCGATAAGCTCTTTCATCATGCATGTAGGTTATCTCACCAATATACAGATGATATGTTGAAGTTTCGAAAAGAATACATAATTTAGAATTATCTTCACTTCTCCACTCTCCTTTTGCCACATAAAGCTTAAATGTACAGAAATCAAATATTACAATGATGCTTCGAAGGAATTACTAAACATATATGGTTAGAAAGAAAAGACGAATATAATGAAAGGAGAACATCCACATGGGAAGAAAAAAAAGAGTAATTTCAATTTCAATAATAGTGCTAACTATTTTTTTGATTTGTTCTTCTTCTTTTATTTTAAGGCAAGAAGCTTCAAATATTTACCAACTGGGAGCTTTGAGCCATTCAAGTTCTTCTGGAAAAGCCAAAACAGATGAAAAATCTTTAACAAATGAACTAACTGATGATTTTCAATTAATAATAAATGCTCCAGTAATAGCACAGAATACTACTTATTTAATAGTGATGAATTTGAATATCACATTCTCTAATGATACAGCGATAATTGATGCAAGTGCAGAAGATAATGTAACATTAGTAATTTTCAATGATAAGGGTTTCTCTAAAAATTATTCAATGGTTTACGACTTGAATCGATTTAATGGCTGGGGAAAAGATATATTTATTTTTTATTATGAATATCCAGGCATATATTATATCGATTTAATCGTATCAACAGGATTGTACTATTATAATAATACTCTTGACTCATTTGAAATAGGTTTCAGTGTCTCTTTTAGAATACCTCTACTTGGCTTAAGTAATGAAAGTCGAACAATGCACATATCTGTTTCTATCACTATAAAACCAAATATTTATCTTGATTATGTTCTGTTTAGTAGTACTATCTATGGCTGTATTTTCAATTCTTTAGATTATAATGTCAAAACAGTCATACTAACTTGGGGAGGATTTAGTTTTTGGTGGTACCGTTGGAATTCTATTCTCAATGTTGATGATTTGGAAACGGGGCAATACTATGCAGTAGGATTTGTTGTTTATGAGGAAGAATTGTTCATTTCTCCTCCTTCAAATATAGTCTTTTATATGCCTGATCAACCTACAGAAACACCAACAACAAGTGGGGATAAGACAGCATTGATTATCATTTCAATCAGTCTTATAAGTTTCGTGCATCTGTTAAGGAAGAAAAAGTATAGGCAATAGATTAGACAACTTTTTTGAAATTTATTTGAGTATTGACCAAACAGTTTTTGAAATGTAGCATTAAAAAATATAAAAATATGATAGCAAAATCAATCTACATTTTGTACAGGAATTTGAAGATATTTTAGTTGTCGAGTAGCTTGGGGGAATAATTGATATATAGAAACATACGTATACATTACTGATAATTTTATACCATAGTGAAGTGAGTTTGCCACTTTAACATCAAGTTAAAATCATGCAAAATTGCATAAAAGAAGGTGAAATACTAGTTGAAAAAAAGAAAGATAACATACGCATTCTCTATATTTATACTAGGTATGATATTCATAGTTAGTTTTTCGTATTCCACTTCTTTTCAATATAATGCATTAGTGATGCCAATAGAAAGAGAAAATTCCAATTTCTATATGAGTAAAAACAAAGAAAATGTCAAAATTCAAATGACTTTAACAGACTATGATTCCTTTCTACTATTGATAAACGAACCACTTATTGATTATAATGTTTCACATCTATCAATAAGTAATCTAAATATTACATTTGCAAATGGTTCAGACATCTCACAGGGTGATGCAGAGGATAATGTGACAATTGAAATTTCTAATAATGCATATTTCTCTGAATCCTATTCTGTTACGTACAATAATGTTAGCAATTGCTGGGAAACGGTTATTTATGTTTATTACTTCAGCCCTAGAAGATACTTTGTCAATTTAACTGTTACAACTGAGGATTATTACTATAATAACACTATTTTTTCCTATAAAGTACCTTTCAGTATTGTCTTTGGCTCTAATAGTTTAATTATAAACAGTGAAAACAACACTCTATCTAATTATTGCTCTATTTCTACTGAGCCACACGATCTTAGTGATTATATCTTATTACTGAATAGTAAAGTATATGCAAATATTCTAAATTCAACAAATGATATTGTTAAAACTCTTGTACTAGTACAAACAGGATTTATGGGTTTTTACTATACTTGGTCTTCTGGAAAAATCAACATTACAAACTTTTCTGTAGGGCAATACTATTCGCTCGTGATAGTTGATTATGATGATGAAATATATGTATCTGAACCATCAAACATAGAATTATTTGAAAAAGATGAAACAGTAAAAAATAGTTTTGAGATTATATGGATAATTATTCCTATTTCTGTGATAATTGTTTTGCATTTATTAAAAAGGGAAAAAAAACAATAAAAAATACAATTCAGACTGAAAATCGATATTTTGTATATGACCCTTTAACTGTTTCTCAACTTCAAGATGTATTGAAATATACTGGTAGCCAAGAGATGTTTACTTATCTCCGTCCCAAATACTATGCTGGGGTTACTTGCGCCTTTATCATCTATGATATCACAAATCAAAACTCTTCTGATGATTTAGACATCTGGGTAAATGAAGTTGTCTCGAAATGTCCTGATATACCTATAATAGTTTGTGGAAATAAATTTGACTTAAATGAAGCTAGATCAATTGAGAAAGAAGAAATGTTAGACTATACCAAATTGCATAAGTTTGATTATATGGAAACTTCAGCTCTTTCTGGTTTTAATGTAGACAAGCTATTTCATCATGCAAGTAGGTTATCTCATCAATACGGTGAGAGCACGTTAAAATTCAGAAAGGAATA
>JAUWJS010000176.1 GCA_030607575.1 Candidatus Heimdallarchaeota archaeon
AACTACGGAGCTGCAAAAGCAGCAGCAGAAATGTATTGTTCAAGTTATTCCTCATTATACGGTATTGATATAGTCTCTTTGAGATTAGGAAACATCTATGGACCTCGTTCTACGCATGGTGTTATGTTTGATTTTTATAATAAGTTGAAGAAAGATTCAAGTAATTTGGAAATTCTTGGGGATGGGTCTCAAACAAAAACCTATCTCTATATAGATGATACAATAAATGCTTTTGATATGACTCATACGAAAATGAAGAAAGGGTTTGATGTTTACAATGTTAGTTCAGATGAGCAAACTACAGTAAGACAAGTAGCTGTCAATATGTCAGAAGCATTAGGTTTAGAGGAAGTCAACTTTACTTTTACAGGAGGAAAGAGGGGATGGAAGGGGGATGTAGTGTTTACTTCAGTTGATACTTTGAAACTGCAATCCTTAGGTTGGAATGCTAAAATCTCCTTAGAAGAAGGAATCGTTGATTATGTAAAATGGTTAAATCGATAAACAAACAAAATACAATCTTTTGAAGAAGTATCAATTATTTTTATATATTATTCTCTTTTAAACCGAAATGATTAAAAAATAGAGTGTAAGACATGATACTGACCATAACTTTTGAAAGGGGTATTAAAATGAACGATGAGACCCTCGAACAGATAGATGAAGCAGTACAGCTTTTAGAAAGAATAAGTGAGGATACAACAGTCCCAAGGAATATTAGAAGAGCAGCAACAAATTCACTGGAGATAATAAGAGAACCAGATTCAGAATTAAGTTTAGCAGTGAAAGCTAACAACGCAATTGAAATCCTTGATGAAATCTCTCAAGATCCTAATTGCCCAGCCCATGCTAGAACTATGTTGTTACAGATAATCACTCTGTTAGAAATTACTGACTTTGATTACTAAAAAATCAAAAAAAGTAGACTCCTTTAATTTCTTTTTTCTTTGTTTAAAATTTTTTATAGGACCAAATCTAATTTTCGATATCAGTTTTTACTGAAGTTCCAGGTGAAACAACACTTTCTGAGGTGATTTTTCTTCCAGGATAAATTAGACAATTAACTCCTATCTCACAATTATCACCTATAATGGCACCAAGTTTAGTGAAACCTGTAGATAGCGGCTTCCCACCTACATCCATTTCAATCTCTTTCCGTGGTGTTTCAGTATTTACTGTGATTACTCCTGAAGATAGAATAGTATTTTTACCAATTACACTATCACCGACATAACATAGTCCAAAGATTTTAGCTCCTTCAAAAAGAACCGAATTCTTGATTTCGCTTCCAAAACCAACAACTGTTCCTTCACCTATCGAACAATGATCGCGAATAAGAGTATTATTCCCTATGTAACTATTGGGGCCGATGTAAAGCGGGCCATTGAGAACTGCACCAGCACTAATTTCTGTACCCTTCTCAATGATTACTGAATTTTTCAATTCAACATTCGCACCTATGATAACGTCCTTAGCGATTCTGGTTTCTTTGACTTTTGAAAGAAGTAATTTATTGGCCTCGATAATATTCCAAGGCTTCCCAATATCTATCCATTCTTTCTCCCAGATAGCTGCAGCTACTTTGTCACCTTTCTCTATTCGATTGTTGATAGCTTGACCTATGGAAGCATCATTTCTGATTTCTTCGAAAATTTCTGTTTTAATAATAAAACATCCAGCATCAACATATTTGCTGCGAGAAGATAATTCAGCTGTTTTGATGCCTGCTTTCTTGACCATTCCCATAGAATCTATTTCAACAATACCAAAATTTCCTGTATCGCCTTGAAGAGTAAGAGTCATGGTCATATCAGATTGAGTATTTTCATAAGCATTGAGAGTCCTCTGAATTAGTCCCTTCTCAGAAACAATGTCGCTAAATAAGAGCAAAAATCTAGAATCATCATTGATATATTCTTCTGCAGCCAATATTGCTGCAACTATACCTTCCTTATCCCCTTGATCTGCATAGTGAATACAAACACCGAAATCTTTACCTTTTCCAAAATGATTCCTGATTTGTTCTCCTTTATATCCTATAACTATTAAGATATCAGTTAGACCAACTTCTTTCAATTCGTTAATCAGGTATTCTAAAATAGGTTTACCAAGAAGCGTAATCATTGGTTTTGGTCTAGTTTGAGTGAGTGGAAAAAGATCTGCTCCTTTACCACCTGCAAGAATTACTGCTTTCATCTTCTATTTATCCTATGTTTTTTCTTTATTATATTCTTTTCTTTATTCTTGATTCTAAAGTACCGTCACTGATATCAATTTCTTTTTCACTCTTTTTTACTCAAAACCAGTATATAACTTTTCTCATTAAGTTGCTAAAATGTTGTGGAAATCAAAACTATGAAGAATTTATTTTAGAGGTTGAAAGGTTTATCACTTAATAACAATTCTTGTTTATATAATAAAGTGATAGAACACATTATAGTTCCTGCGATTTAATCTTTGCTAGGACAACTTCCCTATCTGCATACTTGGATGCTTCTGGGTCGTGGGAAGCCATAACTAAAGTTGTGTTGTATGCTATACACATGTTTGAAAGGAACTCATATACGGTTGTAGAGATTTCAGAGTCTATGTTGCCTGTGGGTTCATCCGCTAGAACAATTGGCGGATTATTAGCTAAAGCAACAGCTATTGCAACTCTTTGCTGCTCTCCTCCACTGAGGTATGAGGGTTTTTGTTTAAGGTAACGCTCTATCTCAAGCATTTCTACAAGCTCATTAATCCGTTTTTCTCTTTTTTCTTTCACAGTTTTAGCTAAAACCATAGGGAATTCAATGTTTTCTTTCACTGTAAGAAAGGAGGCAAGATTATAAGATTGATAAATTAAACCGATGGTTTTGCATCTATAATCAGCTAGTTGATCTTCATCATAATCAACAATATTTCTGAATTCAACAAGTATTTTTCCTGCTGTTGGTCTTAAAATGCCAGCTAGACAATGAAGAAGAGTTGATTTACCAATACCAGATTTACCACGTACAACAACTCTTTCACCTTTGTTGATATTTAGATTTATTCCTGGAAGAGCTATTGTCTCAACTTTGCCTTTATATACATGAACTAAATCTAGCACCTTTATTATCTGTTCTTTTTTATTCATTTCTTTCACTTTCATTATTTTGATTTTTATATTTTAATCGTCCTGATTTTCTAATTTGTAAAAATGATTCAACTGGTTGAAGTAATCCAAGAAGAATCAAAAAGATGGGTGTGATAAATGATAACCATGAGATTTTTAGAATTATTGGGAAATTATTTGATATATTGTAGATAGATAGGATAATTTGAAGACCAAAAACCGCTAGAATTATGGCGAAAGCAGATGTAAGAAGTGTATGACTTGTAAACCAAAACGATACAGATGAGGTGGATAGAGGTTTCTTCATACCTCTCATCTTCAGAAAATCTAATTGCTT
>JAUWJS010000069.1 GCA_030607575.1 Candidatus Heimdallarchaeota archaeon
CTTCCATCGCTACAACGACATGGTTCTCAGTTTGGTGTTTGGAGCGATTGAAGAAACTAGGAGAACTGTCGAGCTGCAAAATGAGGCTGCTCCCCATGGGACATCTCTTCTGGAGTTCTATTAACACTGCATCATCCGTTTCTACAGCATCCCTAATCCCAATCACTAATTTTACCCCGTTTTCTTAATTCCTTAACTAATATATAAAATATCATAGATAAACGAGTTTTAGGAATAAGTGATTTCTGAAAATGAAATAATCTATGCTAGTAGTAGTGATAATTTCAGAACTTATACTTCAAAAGAGTTCGGTAAAAAAAGTATCAACGTTTTTCTTCAAGATTCTTGCCAAACTTAGAATTAAAGGCATCATAAATCAATGGGAACCTTAAGTCTTCAGTTTTGCTTTTAGATTCTTCATTATCTAGACTAGATAATTTTTGAATTATAATATCCTCAATATCTTCTCGAGAGAAATTCATAAAGATTCTTGGACTTGATATCTTATAATATTGTCTATAAACAAAGATTTTATGTTTGTAAATCTGTGCTAAGGAAGTGTTTAAGTTTTGTTTGAACTATCTTCTTCTCTTCTTTCTTCCATACTGTAATTCATCTATTTCTAATTTTTTCAATAATCTCATTGAGTCTTTTAGTTTCAAATTCCACATCTATATCAATTGGGTCTAGTCGAGTTAAATCAATAGCTTTGAGATACATAGCTATGGCTGGACTTGAGATATTAGAAAAGAGAAGGAAAGGAGATAGGGAAAATTGAATGTAAAGAGGTCATAAGGTCCAATTAGATGGATCCATTTCTTCAACTCTTTTAAGCAGGAGTTCGTAATTCTTATCTTCGGGAGATTGTACAAGTTCAAGTGCATATTTGTAGATACGTGATGCTGAATCAAACTTGTTAAATTCTCTCATTAAGTCACCATATTTAATAAAGTACTCAATTAGTTGTGAGACACTATTTGGTTGATAAAGATAGACTTCCTCTGGTTTATAACGAACCTGTATAATAGTAAATGCTTCGATAGCTGAATAAATTAAATCTACTTCGAAAGCAAATTCTATTGCCCGAATATAGAATTCAATTGCTTCATTTTTTTCTTGTTTTACGAGAGCATTTCCAATACATACCATTGCCCTAATTTGTCCTAACTTATCATTTACTTCAAGGAAATAATTAGTTGATTCCATATGATATCTTAATGCTTTCTTGTTTTCACCTAAATCGGTTAAAAGCATGCCCAATCTTTGAAGAATAAAACCTTTGTTCCATGAATCTTGAAGTTCTTGTGCAATAAGTAGAGCTTTTTCAAAGTATTCAATTGCTTTATTTCTATCTCCTCCTGATGCATAATTATTCCCTAAATTAGCTAAAACTATCATCTCACCTCGTCTATCACCTAATTCTTTAATAATAGTCAAAGCCTGTGTATAATATTCACCTGCATTTTCAAAATTATTCATTTTCAAGAATAAATGACCTAGATTAGCTAGAATTATAGATTCATTTTGTTTGTCTGCCAGTTCATTTGATAATGATAAAGCACGTTGCAAATATTCAAGAGATTCTAAATATTTTCCAATCTTTAAGTTAACCACTCCAAGTCCATTTAAAGCATCAATTGATTTTGGTTTAAGCTTTATTGCTTGTATAAAGTAAATTTCTGCTTCATTATATTTTTCCAATTCAAGATATAGTTTACCTAAGTTTAAAATAACATTGAAGTCTTTTGGATTCAAATCAAAAGCTAGTTGTAATTTGTCAGCTGCCAGTTCAATATTACCTAAATCTATCAAGACTGTTGCTTGATTTATTGGATGATTAATATTTTTTGGTTCTAATTCTATGAGTATTTCATAACATCTTAATGCTTGGTTGAATAGTTGAAGATCAACAAACTTCGAAGCAAGAGAAGTAAGTTCACTAGTTGAACCTCTAGATTCAAGAATATCAATCAGATTTATTAGATCTCTGTGGAGTACAGGATTTGTAGCAGGAGGATAATCATAGATGATAGTATTCATATATGAATCAGCTAATATAATACTCCCAGAAACTAAAAGAAAGAATTCAGCTTTTAATAGTTCTTCAAAATGATAATCCCAATCTTCAACATTGAAAAACTTTACACAATAATCACCGATAATACTCTTATCTGGAGAATCAATTTTGCCTATCTTACACATTTTAATTGCATGCAAGATTCTTTGTTGGTGAGGGTGTAAAAGATTATATTCTTTCACTTTACGAGGGATATCAAAAACAATATCACCCGCATTACCATTGAATTTACTTAAATCAAATTTCTTTTTGAGAGCTTTTGAAAGTTTTTTACCATCTTTTTCACTTAATTTAGGTATTGTAACTAGAGATTTGAAATGTGTATCTAGGTCATCTCTGACTGAAAGAAAGTCACTTAAGTCTATCCTAGTTAAACCTGCTAAATACCATGGTTCCTTTCTACAAGTACAAACAGAGAGTGTCTTCTTAGAAATTTTTCTAAAATCATCAATGACAGAACCAACTTTTCTACTTTGTTTTAACAAAGTAGGAACAATCTTATCAATATCATCAAAGAAAAGCAGAATAAATGGATATTTGAAAAAGAAAAATCTCTTTAAGATTGAATCAGGATTAAAATCGCTTTCTGATGTCAGAAAGATTAAAAGAGCTTTTTTGAAAACTGAATCTTCCTTTACGAGTTTTCGAATTACTTCTAAAGTTGTTCTAGTTTTTCCTCTCCCAGCTTCTTCAACAACTAAAATACTCTCAGGAATATCTTTACGTGCATCTTTTGCTAGAGCTTTCAAGAGAGGAGATTCTCTCTTTTTAAAAGAAATATATTTGTCTTCCCATCCTGGAATTTTCCGAAATTTTCCTTTTTTGTAGAATTTCTTATCATTTCTTAAAATTCGTGCGGGTAGGATTATTCCTATTTTCTTGAAATCATGTATTTTTTTATAATAATATCCTACTACAGAACCAATAGCACCAAAAACTGCACTTAAGACTGGTGCGAGAGTTTTAATATCAACCATTATCTAAGCACTTCGCCTTCCTTTGTGAATCAGTAAACAAGTGTTAAGAATTAATATAAATGTTACCTCAAGCAGTTATAATTTCAAAGAAGTTCAAATGTTTAGGTCATTAGTAAGAAACTTATTCAGTTTAGTCTGAACAATCTTCTTCTCTTCTTTCTTCCATACTGTTTTTCCTTCTTCAAAGAGTTTAATCCACCAAGATTTGACAGAGAAATCTTCTTTGTTGACAGCAGCTTTAGGGATCCAGACAGGGTCAATGGTTAAACCATCGATAGTAGCGTAGAAAGATTTGAGAGTTTCAGCAAGAATGTAATCAAGTTTATAGACTGGTTCATCCTTCTGGGAAGAGTCCAAAGAGAGCATAAGAGTTTCAGCAAGAAGAGAAGAAAGAAAGTATAAAAAGACCAAGAAAATTAGTTCAAATTATTTCTTACTGTGCTATTTCATATCTGTTTGCACAAAATTAACTATATCTTCAAATAAAAAGTTAACACTTTCAGCATCTATCATATCCATAGGTATTTTCTTTCCTTCCATTGCTAAAGTTATTTCTTTATCACGCCATTTTACAGGTTTTTTCTGCAGTCTCTGAATATCTTTTTCACTTTTGAATCTGAATTTGTGATCATGTCCTACATTGTTTCTTAATAATCGAGTGAATATCATCAATTCAGAGTCATATATTATCTGGTCTTGACCAGAGGCAATCGCATAAGCTAGAACTAATTCGTAAGTATTATGAATAAAAGTGCGAATTATAGATTTGTAAAACTCTGAAACAAGCTGTATTCTATCTTGCTCATGATTAAGGTGGTATTTTAAAAGGGATATATCAAAACTACTTTTCTTACTGGGGAACTGTATATTTAATGATGTAAGAATTGAGGGAATCTCAGCATTTTCTATTGTTGAAATCAGGTAGCAAGATAACAACCCCATCGCATAACAGCTATTTACTGTTTGTAGATATTCTAGACACTCACTCTTTTTCATATTCGAGTACTTAAAACATAACGTTAAAGATGTTTGGTATATTTGAGTTACTGATGATGCTTAATAAAGTACCAATTATTGTTTATTTTTCAACTCTTCATACACACTCGAAAACTCTTCTAGAGCTGCTTGCAGATTTTCTACTATTTCTGCTGCTATCTCTTCTGGTGGAGGAAGATTCTCTAAATCTTCTAAACTCTCATCTTTGAGCCAGAAGATATCTAAACTAACTTTATCTCTTTGCATAATCTCTTCATAAGTGAACTTCTTGAAACGTTCAGTTTCCTTTCTATCTTTAGGATTAGCAGGATTATAGCTTTTAACAAAATCTTTCAGATCTTCATAAGTGAGAGGATTCTTTTTGAGAGTGAATTTAATGTTAGTACGAAAATCATAAATCCAGACTTCTTTAGTCCAAGGATCTTCACTAGCAGGTTTCTTATCAAAGAAGATTACATTCGCTTTCACTCCTTGAGCATAAAAGATACCTGTAGGCAAGCGAAGAATAGTGTGCAAATCCATCTGTTCAAGTAATTTTCTTCTAACAGTCTCCCCTGCCCCTTCTTCATTTCATCACAACAGATTGATTCATATTCGGTTATAGATTCAATCAAATAAGAATATAAAAACACAGCAAGAACTAACTTGTTGATGGTAGATGATAAGACTCATGTTGAAATGGTACCAAGTTTATTTCATTCTTTAAAGCAAATTAGATTTCTTAGTTTCAATATCTACTTTGACCATTTTATAGTTAGAATATTCACCCATTTGAATAAGCATAGGATGTTTTACTAAATTGTTTCTAAAGCTGTTGATTCATGAATTTTACCTCTAGTGGGTAAATTAGCATCACTCTCAAGTATTTCATAGAGTTGTATAATTAAGGACATCCCCTCATCTGTGATTTTGTAAAAAGCTTTATCTGGTTGATCTGTAACATATTGACTAGTTACTAAACCTATTTCTTGGATTTTTTGGAGGTTCCTGTATAAGGAAACCATTGGTATTCTTAAAATGCGATTAATAACTCTAACAGATGTAATTGACGGTTCTTGTTGCATCAGAAAAATAAGACAAAGAACACCGTCTAAACCTATCTTTCTAATCTCTAATATCAATTCTTGGTGTTCAAGCAACGTAGCATCCTTAACATCTTCTAAATTGTCAATAGTTAAAGCATCACTAAGTAATGGTACTGTTTTCGTGTCAGTAGCTAATATTTTTTTTTCTTTCAAAAGTTCGGATAAGAGTGAACCAACATCCTTCCAATCCATTTTTCTCGGAATCCTCCCTTTTGATTTTCTTACTAGCTTCACAATCACATATATGATTAATGAAATAAAAACTACTGGACCTACAATCACTACTGAAAACAGAAATTTATTAAGATTATCCCAAGGTAAATATTTATAGTAAATTCCAACTTTCGCTACTTCGATTTGTTCATTTTGCCATTTCCAGAGATAGGATTGACCACCAGTAATTTCTGTTTTGGTACAGTTTTCTGAATATCCTTTTGGTTGAAACCCTTTTACTCTAAGCTCCACTACTTCATTAATATTTGAACTATTGAACCAAGAATTTGCTGTACCAACAAAATAATCAATATTTGTTTGGGAAGCGTTTAAACTAACTGTTAATGATTCATATTTGTAATACACTTCTGTTGTTACATTTGCATGAAATGTTATGTTACATAGCACAACAGCAATTTCCGGATAATAATCCAGATCGTAACCATAATTCTCAGAATTATCAAAATCGAACACCATCATTGTAGAATTGGTTTGTACATTGTCTACAAAAACAGTAGTTTTTTCTCCCATTCCAGAAACTCCAAATACAAAAGGAGCAGCTACAAGCATTGTTTGTGTAATATTAGTGTTATAAAAGGTATAATTTCCTTCATAATCGGTTAATGCTGTACGACCTCTCTTCTTTGCTTCAATGTTGATTATGACTTCTGCATTTTGCATTTCTATACCATGAGTGTAATTTACAGGTAAAAGTACTCCGTGAGCTACAATTGCTACAGTATATGGGTTTGCACTGACTATTTTAATATCAACTAGTTTCATTGAAAATAGACTGATGAGTAAAACTAAAGCAATGAAAGTGTATGTTTTTCTCCACTTACTTTTGGTAATCTTCATCTTAAATTCATATTTTAATACTAAAAGGAGTATATTAAATTTTCCAGTTTTTCCAGAATGAAAAACTACCCTTCCTTTAAAAATAATGAAGAGCATTGTTCTGTAACCACAATCCTCTTTTATACAGATTCTTGAAGTTTTAAGAGCAGAAATAATGCCACTTTTCCTCATTGACGATGAAGAAGAGTTAGATTCAAAAGTAAGTTATGAGTGGAAGAACAACATATTAATGTTCTGTATTTCTATCATAATCATTTTTTCTTTTCTTTCAGAAATATTTATTGTGAATAATTCTAAGTTTTCTAGATGAAAGGACTTTGTTTTTTATTTTGTTTCTTATTCAATTTTTTTCTGGAACTTGTTTGATCTAGAATTTCCGCTATGTACAATCATTTTTACATATACTTCATGGGGATGTACAAAGCATTGCATTATAAGAAGTGGTTTTCAACAAAAACACGAAAAAACTAAGAATAGAGATGAAATAATGGAAGCTGCTTAGACCCATCATATTGGAACCATCGGATATTATGTTTGGAGAAGTCAAACATTTATTACCGAAAGAGATACAAGAATCTGCAACCACTACCTAGTTGCTTGATATTATTCTTATGGGTCTTTTTTCAGCAGTACTTCCTACCCGTTAAGTCACTGGCTTAAGGGTAAACAACCTTAGTAAGGTTGATCCAATATGCTTTGAAACCAGTTATTAGGTCTCGAATAATAATAAGCAGTTTGATATATAAACTAGAGAAAAAGGAAAGAATAGGGAAAGAAGGAATAATTTTGCCATTTAGAAGAAAGAAAGTATAAAAAGACTAATCTAATATTAGAGATAATGGATACTGCAGAAATTAATGAAACAAAGAACATTATAAGGATAAATAAGAAAACCACAAGTGCATCATTACCAGATATTCTAAATATTATTAAAAATTATGAGAAAAAAGAAGATGATAGCTTCTGGTACATAGTATTCCCTGCAATAAACTCAGATTTAGAAGAACTCTATGAATTAACTAACAACTGGAAGACAACAAGATTATGGATTCAAGGAAAAGAAATCCCAAACAAACTTAGATGGGGGATTCGAGACATAGTTTTTTGTATTTACAGAGAGAAATGCGAAGGACAATGTATGCGTGATTTGAGAATGAATCTTTACTCATACAATTATGATGATATCTTGATAATGGAAAAAATGGGGGAAAATGAGAGTATTGGGGGTTTAAAAAAATGGTTCGAAAACATGAGTGAAGAACGTGGATCTGAAGATACACATTATTTCAGAGAGCGTCTAAGAAAATTCTTGGATTCTCAGATAATTCAGATTGAAGATAATAAAAATGTAATTCTAAACAAAGAATTATTGAAGAAGACTGTTAAAAAGCTATATGAATTAGAATTGGAATACTGTCCTATTATTGAGGAAGATAACACCATAGATATCATAGAACAGTTTCCAAATACTACTGCTCTACCTGAGAGAATTCAAAGAGAATTGGAAATAGAAAGAGATACTGAAGAAACTGAAGTTGAAGATGACGAGGAATGGGAACAAAAAATCGAAGATGAATACTTGCAAAAACAAGCAAGAATGTTTGGTGATGAAGTAGAAAAACGTTTTCGGAAAGTTTTAAGTGAGTTTTTTGAAAAGAAAAACTAATAGATTCATCTTCTAAGAAGATTCTCACTACACCATCTCCTCTTTATCCCAGGATAAGAAAGTTAAGATAATAATTTACAATTTAACATGAGTTATATCTATAGCATCATTGTTAGAGCGCTTCTTTTCTCCACTGATGTAGCCATATTCTCCCTTTCACTTATGGGGACTAATACTCACCATCTTACTTTATAATAAATATTAGTTCCTCAGGAGAAAATCTATTCATATTGCGATTTTTGTATTCCAGAAAGAGTTCCTTAGTTTCCAATTGACAAATAACAACAATTAACTTCCCATATTCATCAATATTCCTCATAATTTGACCATCTAGTCTATCAAAATCCCCACGATTAGGATTCTTCTTAAGTTCTATTGGAATATTATCATTCACCAAGATATCAATTTGTGTAGATCCGGCTTCATTTTTCACTTCTAATCCGTATTTGTGTTTCAATAAAGAACTTAATTCAACTTGGTAACCCTCTTCACTATTATATCTCCTATCAGGAGACCAATTTTTGATGATGTCTTCTATTTCACGAAGCTCATCATCAATTTCTTGCTCCTCGAAAATTTGTTTTTCCTCTAGTGTATTTTCATCTAATGAAGGTCTAGATAATGCCTCTTTAGACGTTGTTTCTTCAACTAAAGGAATTTCCATGTCAAGTTTAAATCTACCAATGATTCTATTCCAAAGGTCTTTCTTAGACCCAGAAGCAGGTAATTTTGCGTAAAAACATAGCAAATAAAGTGTTTCTTTACTGAAATGGTCAAATAATTTACCAACCTCAAAATCATCACTTGTAACTATCCTTCTTATTATTTCCGCTTTTTTTCCAGTAGTGCCTAAACCAAAAAAAGTTGCAATGTCTTGAACATCTTCTTTGTAAAATTTTTCATCTAGGAATTCTACTATATTCATTTGAAACCCTTCATTCAACCAAACGATACTTAAGTAAGAAATAATCTAATTATAAATATATGTAAATGCAATAAAGACGAAGAAAATAGTTTCCAAAGATGGAATTAAATTAGAATTATAAGAATCCTCCAATATTATTCTAATTGAAAGGGAATTAAGTCTTTTTCTGTAATTTTTTCTCTACATAAGGGACATGTTCCTTTTGCATTCAACCACTCAATAATATGATCTTTATGGAAGAAATGCTCACAAGTTTTAATTAATAATATCTTCTGCCCTGCAACAATAATATTTTTACAGATTTCGCAAATTGGTGTTTTCTTACCACACGAGGGACAAAAAAGTGCTCTGGAGGAAGTCATATCTTCTAAATCTTCACTACAATACAAACATTTCAATTTTCTCAAATCATTTTGAGAGTTATTTTCTTTCTTTATATTGGATTTAGGAAATTGGATTGTATTTCCCTTGATTTTATATACAAAAGATTTGGGGAGAGAATATAACCAGTTTAACAATGAAGTCCTATCCGAAAAACCAAATAAAGATCCTAAATCAGATAGTTCCATTTCATCTGTTCTGTCTATCAGATACTGAAGGTTCTTGTATGCATTATCTTCTTGTTGGGATACTTGATAACTATACTTCTTCATATAATTAATAATGATACTTGTAACATCTAGCATATCTTTTCGTGAAAGAAAATAATAGTAACTCACTCTGTTATCATGATTAATTATTAAAGGAAAACCAGAAAGTACTCCAAAAGGTCTACCTCTTTGTAATCCAATATTCGAAATAACACTATAGTAAATTGATTCTGAAACATATTGAAAATTTGACCAGAATATTAAGCGTTCAGTAGTTACTATTAGAAAATCACCACCGAAAGCTTTTGTGGATCTTTTATTGTAGCTACCTCTTACAAATGCTAATGCTTTTTCCCCAGTATGAAAAAACATCTCTACTGCTTGTAAAAGCTTCTTTCTTTGTATGAATTTGCTAAAATATATCCCTTCGAAAACCATTGCAGAAAAATTGTAAAGGATTTGTACTAAAATATCTTCCTATAACTGTTGCTTTTTCATGATTATAAACTCAAATCTCATCTCTATCTTCAACAAGAACAACAAACAGAGCAAGTATTCAAACTATAAGCTAGGTAAAATAGATATTGAAACAGAGAAGGCTTATCTAGCATTTATTGATGGTTTTACTGACAGAACTATCTGGATACCTAAATCTGTTGTTGATCCTCAAACCAAACTCATTTAACAATGGTTCATTGACCAGAAGGATAAGGAACTGAAGGATTTTCAGAGAACCAAGAAACAAGCAGGACTAGAAGATTTTATGAAAAGAGATTCATTGATGCAATGCAATTCCACAATGATACTTATATCTCACTCTACCACCGAAAGAAGGGAGTGGTGCTGAAAGACCTAGTTTGACAGAATTTTACAATTTCAGGAGGTAAACTAATAAACCAGTTTTAAGGTTTGGGAAGAACATGAACCAAACCAATCAATTTGGAACCATTGATTTCCGTTTATCAAATTCTTTCTGCCTCCTAGACCTTTCAGCGTGTTCCCTTTTACATAAGTCAGCTGTTGACTTAGTAAGAGACCTAAGTCTCATCAATGTTATTCACAGTTTCATATTTAAACTCGAAGAAATTTTGTTCTAAATTGTGAACACTAGTTAAACTTAAAAACTGAGTGTGGGAATTATCGTAAAAGGTCTAAGAAGATAAAAACACAGATAAAAAGAGCTCAAGTAACATTTTTATCTTTTGGAAACACTTGGTGACTGATATGGTTAAGATACCTGAAACAATGTTCAAATATTGCCCCAAATGCGGCACACACAAGACTATGAAAGTTAAACAAGAAAAAACTGCAAGAAGAAAAGCAGGTATGTCAGCGACTGCAAGGAAAATGAAACTTAGAAGGAGAGGGTATGGTAATCTCGGCAAATACAGTAAGAGACCTGTCACTCAAACAAAAATGGCTTCTAAAACTTCAAAAAAAGTTGATCTGCGATTGAGCTGTGCTGATTGTGGAAAGAAATGGGTTCTATCATATCCCAGAGCTAAAAGAGTAGAGATGGTAAAATAATCTAAACTCTTCTTTTAAATCTCTTTTAGATTTTTTAGCTTGTTGATTCTAGTATCTTTTGAGCTCACTTCAAAGACCTTAAAAAGACATTGATGCCAGTTTTCAACAATATGCCAATGCTTTATGAAATTGAAGGAAAACAACTTTTTAAAGAAAACAAAATACCTGTTCCTCGATTCAGAGCATATACTGATTCCAACAGTATTAGTCAGTTTGTTGAGGAAATTGGTAGTGATGTTATGATGGCCAAAGCACAAGCTCTTTCAGGGGGAAGAGGTAAAGCGGGATTGATAAAAAAAGTCTCAAGTGCTGAAGCTGAGGAATATATTCAGAGTATCTTAGGCAGAGACCACAGAGGTAAACCTGTTGAAATAGTTATGTTGGAGGAACCTTTGGAAATAGAAAAGGAATACTATCTTGCTGTTATGTTAGACAACGAATCTGGAAAGTATCTAATTATTGCTAGTTCTCGTGGAGGAGTAGATATTGAAGAAGTTGCTGAACACTATCCAGATGATATTTTCAAGGAATATCTTTCGATTTGGGATGTTCCTTTTTCATATCTGTTTATAGATCTAGGTAAGAATCTTGGTTTTGAAGCAAAAACACTAACTTCTTTTACCAACTTAATGACAAACATGGTCAACATGGCTAAGCAAAGAGACCTTACTCTAGTTGAGATCAATCCATTAATATTGACACCTGATAAGAAGATAATTGCAGCAGATTCTAAAGTGGTAATAGATGGCAATTCAGATTTTAGACAAGCAAATATTACATCTTTAAAATCTCAAAGAGATAGACATACAGAGTTAGAATTTGAAGCAGATCAAGCAGGTATAAGCTATGTTCAACTTGATGGAGAGATTGGGATTGTCTCTGGAGGAGCAGGTCTTTCTATGGCGACCTGTGATTTGCTAGAATTCTTTGGTAGTTCTCCTGCTAATTTCCTAGATGTAGGAGGAGGAGCTGATGAAACAAAAATCGAGAAATCTTTAGAAATTCTTTCAAGGCAAGATATCAAAGGGATTTTCGTAAACTTCTTTGCTGGAATCACTCGATGTAATGATGTAGCTCATGGAATCATTAATGCTTCAAAGAAATTTAAGATAGAAGTTCCTATAGTTATTAGATTAGTAGGAACCAATGACAAAGAAGGAATTAGCATTTTAGAGAAAAATGGAATAAAAGCATATGGTGAGATGGAACCCGCTGCAAGAAAAATTATAGAGCTTGTTAAAGGAGGAAATTAGAATGGCAATTCTGTTAAATGAAAATACCAAAGTTATCGTGCAAGGAATTACTGGAAAACAAGGAACTTTCCATGCAAGATCTATGATTGATTATGGAACTAAAGTTGTGGCAGGTGTTACTCCAGGTAAAGGAGGTCAAGAGCATTTAGGTGTACCAGTTTTTGACAGTATGAAAGAAGCTGTTGAAGCAACACAGGCAACTGCTTCTGTTATTTTTATTCCTGCAAGATTTACCTATTCTGCAGCTATGGAAGCAATAGATGCTGGAATAAATCTACTTACAGTTATAACTGAAGGAGTTCCCGTTCAAGATTCAGCAAGAATAAGGCAAAAGGCGCTAGATAATGATGTGGTGATGGTGGGACCAAATTGCCCAGGATTAATTACTCCAGAAGCAAGTAAAATTGGTATCATCCCTGGAGAAATCTGCGCTAAAGGAAATGTTGGTATTGTGAGCAGGAGCGGTACTCTCACATACGAGATTATACAAAATTTAACTGTGAATAGTTTTGGTCAATCAACTTGTGTAGGTTTAGGTGGAGATCCAATAAAAGGCATTGGTTTTAATGAATGTTTGACATTGTTTGAAAATGATCCTCAAACCAAGCAAATCATACTTGTTGGAGAAATAGGCGGAACAGGAGAACAACAAGCAGCAGATTTAGTCAAAAAGGAGATAACCAAACCCGTTTATGCATTTATCGCTGGTCAGACTGCTCCCCCTGGTAAACAGATGGGGCATGCTGGGGCTATAGTTCATGGAAAATCAGGAACAGCTAAAGAAAAAATGCGTATCCTAAGTGAAGCTGGAATTACTACAGTAAAAATTTCAAGTGAAATACCATTACGAATAAAAGAGAATCTATGATTCTCATTTGTTTTTATTTTTCTCATTAGATTGGAGGAAGAAAAGTTTCTTCATATTCTAAATCAACAAAATCCGGTCCAAACCTATGTTTTATGGTATAAGTTATCTTTATTGTCAAAGCAAGACTGCTGTTGAATTCATTTCCCACAAACACTAAGGAACCACCTAACGTTCTATCTCCTTCAACTTGATAGAATGACCACCAAGCTGATGTTGCTAGAACAGATCCATTTTGAATGCCCTCAGTTGTGAAACATTTGAGTACTTGATTCCATGAACCATCATGTTTAAAATAAATTGTAAATGGAACATAAACCATATCTTCCAAAAGATAGTAATCGGTGGAAAGGATGGCAATATCATCAATTCCTGTTGTTATTCCCTGAGTTCTGATGGAATTATCAATAACTGGAATGAAGATTACAAGTGATAAGATAATTGAACAGAAGATAATTAGTTTTATTCTTTGTTTTTTAACTGTA